>CADBRS010000110.1 GCA_902797125.1 uncultured Ruminococcus sp. | reverse complement strand
GTCCCGTCCTTGAGCGGGATAACGTTGAGGGTACCTCTGTGGGCATCTTTCCCCGCCGCTTCCAGCTTTTTGCGGATATGCGCGGTCACGGCAACGATGTTTTCCATGACCTCGGGAACCTTGGGGAAAACATGGCTGTTGATCCACTGAAGGATATAATGCGTCATGACGCCCGAATCGTCTTTGCATGAGACTCGGTACGTCCGGTTGATATGTCCCACCTTGATCTCGGAAACGGCTTCGATCCTGCCCCGAACGGCAAAATGGCTCAGGATTTCGGGCACTTCGTCAAAAAAAGCGGTATCTGGAGTTTGGCTCATAAAAAGCCTCCTATTAAATAGTTTTCTAATGTAATTATATTATACACGGACGCGGATTTCAAGCCGTGAAAAAAAGATTTCTCCAAAAAGGTTGACAAAACGCAAGCGAAAGGTTATAATTGTATCGTTTGATACATTTTGCGGAGGCTGGTATGCGGACTAAGCAATTAGATGTGACAAAACATAAACTTTTCGAGGGAGCCGACAGGCAAAACCTCAGAGTCTTGTTTTCGTCCAATGATTCCGAACTGAATACGTATCCCGGCGGCGCAGTCATTTATTCCCCGAAGGATCGGTCACACAAACTGGGCATTGTCATGAAAGGCAGAGCCCTTCTCTACTCGGCTGACGAGAGCCGGAACGTGGTTCTGTCTACGATCGAGACCGGTGACGTCTTCGGCATCGACAACCTGTTTTCGGAAGAGCCTTTCGGCTACCGGGTCATTTCAAAAGGCGAAAGCCAGATCCTCTTCATCAGTGAAGCTTCCCTGCAGAAGATCCTGGAAAACGACCGGGCGGTCGCTTTCAACTATATCAAACTGCTCTCTGAAAAACTCAGACGGCTGAACGGCAACATTCAAAACGTCACGGGCGGCACCGCCGAGCGGCGCCTGGCACTCTACCTGCTGGATCTGGGCCCCGGAGACGACGTCCAGCTGACCGTCCCCATGAGTACCCTTTGCAAGATGCTGGACATAGGCCGCGCTTCTCTTTATAGGGCCATGGATCAGCTCTCGGAAGACGGGTTGATCGTTCGGGAAGGCAAAAACATCCATTTTACAAATCGGGCAGAACTGTCTGTTCATTACGACTAACAGGTGCGGGCAAGGCCGGCACCTGTTTTTTGAGAGGAGGCTTGAGCCATGGTGAAAAGCATTTGGATCCGTATGGTATCCCTTTTATGCATCCTGGGCATCGGCCTCTCTTTTTGCGCCTGCTCGGGTACGCGGAGAAGCGCGTCCATGTCCCTCTCCGCATTCGGGACCATCCTGTATTTCACGCTGTACGGTCCCGACTCCCAGACCATTGAAAAACTGGGTCAGGATCTGAGAAAAGAATGCGAACGGCTCGAAACGGTTTTCAGTTTCGAACTGGATGATTCCGATCTGTCCAGGCTCAATTTATCCGAGGGCCCCGTCAAGGTCCCCTCCGAGATCATCGACGTGCTCAAGATCGCGCTGGACGTCGGACAGAAGTCCGGAGGCGCGCTGGACGTGACCATCGGGTCGCTGATCAAACTCTGGCATATCGAAACCAATCCGGGTGTTGTGCCCGATGAAAAGGATATTCAGACCGCGCTTGCCCATCACGGGATGGACCGGATCGTCATCGATGAAGCGCAGCGGACCGTTTCCAGGACGGACCCCGACATGCTCATCCATCTCGGTGCCGTGGCCAAGGGCTATCTCGGATACCGACTCCGTCAGATCGTATTGGATCACGGATGTTCCGGGGTACTCAACCTGGGAGGCAATCTGCAACTGTGCGGATCCAAAGACGGTGCGGACGCCAAGTGGCGCGTCGGGATCGCGGATCCTTTCTCTCCTGAAGACGTATTTGCCGAACTGACTGTCGGCGATGCCGCGGTCGTGACGTCCGGGGCTTATGCCCGCTTTTTCGAACTGAACGGCGTCAGATATCATCATATCCTGGATCCGAAAACGGGATATCCGTCCGAATCGGACATCGCAAGCGCGACGGTCCTGGGTCCTGACGGCGCGGTTTGCGACGCGCTCTCCACAGCCTGCTTCATTTTGGGAAAGGACGAGGCAATCAACTTGATAGCCGCCTATCCGGCCTATTCCTATCTGTTGATCCTGCAAGACGGTTCTGTCGAAGCGACAGACGGCATGGAGGTTTTCATCCATGAGTGACCGGAAGAAATTGTTCATTATGTTGATCCCCATCGCACTCATCCTGATCGCGTCGGTTTTATGGATCATCCTGTCCCATAACGGTTCGCCTAAGAGCGGTTACCGGGTCGCCTGCATCTACCAAAACGGCGCGCTGACCGAAGAAATCCGCATGGACAGTCTGGATCAGGCAATTGAAAAAACGATCATTTGCGACCAGGGTTTCAACCGGGTCCGCATCGACAAAACCTCCGTTTCGGTCTTCGAATCGGACTGTCCGGGCAAAGACTGCACAGCGATGGGCACGGTAGAATCAGAATATCGTCCGATCTCCTGTCTGCCCCACCGTTTGGTCGTCGTCATTGAGCTGAGGGATTCCGATCCAGGGCTGGACGGCGTGGCCGGGTAAAGGAGGCATCTATGAGATCCAATTCCAGGATGATCCTTTCCAAAGTGGCCGCATTGGGGCTCTTCGCCGCCGTGGCTTTGGTCCTTTATATCGTAGAATCTCTCATCCCTTCGTTCATCCCGATCCCGGGCATCAAACTGGGTCTTGCCAATATCGTGACTCTTTTCCTGCTCATCCGGTTCAAACCGTGGGAAGCAGGGATCGTACTGCTCGTGCGTCTCGTTCTCGCAGCCGCGATCGCAGGACAAATGATATCTTTTCTCTACAGTCTGGCCGGAGGTCTGCTTTGCCTCCTGTCCATGTATCTGCTGCTCATCTTCACCAAGAAAAAATGGATCCCGCTGGTCAGTATCACCGGGGCTCTTTTCCACAATTTCGGTCAGCTTTGTGTCGCCAGACTACTTTTGGCCAGCGAATATGTCTGGACCTATCTGCCCTATCTCATGCTGAGCGGAGCGGTGACCGGACTGCTCACCGGACTGATCTGTCTGTTTCTGCATAAAAAAATGCCCTCCCCCGAGACGATACGCGGTGAAGGCATGCAGGATCCTGAAGCGGACAATGAAGATGCAGAAAAAAAATAAGAGTGGCGAAAACCACTCTTTATGACCCATCGGGGACTCGAACTCCGGACACCATGATTAAAAGTCATGTGCTCTACCGCCTGAGCTAATGGGTCGCATCAAACAAACCGCATTATATCACGGCATGATGGGTTTGTCAATAGATTTTTTGTCTGAACGGAAATATTTTTTCGGGCAAAAAAAGATCAATCCGGCTCCCGGACAGGCTCTTGCACAGACGCTTTCAGTTTTTGCGCCAGCAGCCCGATCTGATCCGGTAGAATGCCGGGCAGCACGCGTCGGAATTCCCCTTCCAGGTGGTCTTCGCTCCGCGAAATATTGCTTCTCATATACCAAATGATCAGCTTGTCCAGAATGCTTTTCGCGTCGGAGGAACGCAACCTTCCGCCCAGAGGCATCACCGCGAACGCGTGATCGCGCAAGGATTTCTGGAAGTTTTTGATGAAATATTCATCGGATCTGTCCGTGAAACCGCAGCACAAAAACAGCCCGAGGCGTGTTTTGAGCAAAGCCTCTTCGAAAGACTTCAGATACTGTGCCAACTCCGGAGGCAGTTTCCCGGAGTGGATATAACCGCCCAGGACTACTGCGTCGTAGCCTTCGGGCAGCAGCACGCGCTCAGAGAGATCGCACAGATCGACTTCGTGCGAGTTCAATTCTTTTTTCAAAAGATCCACGCAGTCCCTCACGGTCCCCGTGTGACTCATGTAAACGATCAAAATCCGCATCTCGCTCGCCCCTTTCCGCTTCTACGGAACAAGCATACCACAAATCGAGCGGAAAATCAACTTGGAAAGGTATCGTAATATGAAAGTCATCGTCATTTCCGCCTGCCTGATAGGTGAGTTGTGCCGTTATGACGGCAAACAGGTCAACTATCACGAACTGGACTTTTTGATGAGCGATCCTAATGTGACCTTGCTTCCTGTCTGTCCGGAAGTGTTGGGCGGGCTGCAAACGCCCAGACCGCCATGCGAAATACGGGGTGACCGCGTCATCACACGAAATGGGGAAGACGTGACCGAAGCCTTTCGCGAAGGCGCCGAAAAAGTGCTCACCGTTTGTCAAGCATCGGGCGCTGAACTGGCCATACTCAAAGCCAACAGTCCGTCCTGCGGAAGCGGCCGAATCTACGACGGATCTTTCTCTCATACACTCATCCCCGGAGACGGGATCTGCGCATCCCTTCTCAAGAAAAACGGCATCAAGGTCTTTTGTGAAAAAGACATCGAAAGGATCAAAAAACATGTCCGGAAGAACGCATAAACTTTACGATCAGGACAGCCATCTGTATACATTCACGGCAACAGTCGAGTCCTGCGAGAAAACGGAACACGGATTTACCCTGGTCCTGGACCGCACCGCCTTTTTTCCGGAAGGAGGCGGACAGGAATCGGATTGCGGCACTTTGAACGGCATCTCTGTCAAAGACGTCCGTATTCAGGACGGAATCATTTTTCATGATACGGAAGAAAGCATTCCAACAGGGATGAAAGTGATCGGCGTCGTTGATGAAAAAATTCGATTTGCCCGCATGCAGATGCACAGCGCCGAACACATTCTGTCCGGGCTGGCTTTCAAGCATTTCGGATGCGACAACGTCGGATTTCATCTGACTGACAAATGGTGCACCATGGACTGGAACAGAGTCCTGACAAGGGACCAATTGAACCGGTTGGAATCCGAAGCGAATCAGATCGTTGCATCCAATCTGGACGTCACCGCCAGATATCCGTCTCCGTCCGAACTCAAGCAAATTTCATACAGGAGCAAGATCGAACTGACCGAAGACGTCAGGCTGGTCTGTATCAATGGTGTGGACGTCTGTGCCTGCTGCGCCCCGCACGTCAATAAAACGGGAGAAATAGGGCTCATCAAGATCCTGGACTTCCAGCACTATAAAGGGGGCGTCAGGGTCTTCATGGTTGCCGGTCGCGCCGCATTGGAGGACTACCGCCTCCGGTACGAAAACGCATATGCGGTTTCCGGATTGCTGTCCGCACCTCAGGACAAGATCACGCAGGCAGTGCAACTCCATCTTCAGTCCGAAGCCGAACTGAAAATGGAAAACAACGTCCTGAGAAAAAAGATCGCAGAACTTCTCACGAACGATTTGCTGAACAGAGAAAATGCCGGGCCCGTTCTCTGCCTGGTCCTCCCCTTCTGCGAAATGAACACGCTGCGTTCTTCCGTCAACGAATTGACGCAAAAAACAGGCAAACCGGTCTGTGGCCTGTGCCAGAATCCGGACGGTTCCTATGCTTTCATCATCGGTCATCCTAAAGGAGGGCTGAAAGCCTTGTTGCCGGACATCATGAAACAGTTGAACGGCAAGGGCGGAGGATCAGACGTCATGGTCCAGGGAACGATCGCATCGACCCCGGATGTCTGTGAAAAAGTTATCAATCAGGCGTTTTCTCAATTTTTGAAGGAGACTGAATAAAAAATGGACAATCCTCATATCGACATTTACTTCTACGGCAAAAATGCGACCGAAGTGACCGGATCATGCATATTGATCGAGACCTCATCCAGGAAGATCCTGCTGGAATGCGGACTGTATCAATCGACAAATCCCGTCAGCGACTTCATGATCAATTCAGAACCTCTGCCTTTCAATCCGGCAG
>CADBRS010000109.1 GCA_902797125.1 uncultured Ruminococcus sp. | reverse complement strand
AAGGACTTTCGGAACTGTCCCAAGCGGAAACGGAATATCAATATAACAAAGATCTTTTCGACTCCGAAAAGCCAGGTGCCCTCGAGCAAATTGAAACGGCCGAAACACAGCTTTCGGATCTGAAAGTTCAGATCGACGAGATGAGAGTCAGACTGGATACCGAGAAAGACAGTATGACATCTTTTGAGTATGCCACGATTTGGACAGCCTACATGGTCTTATTGAACGAATACAATGAAGGTATGGCGGCGCTGGAAGACGCAAGGCAGACGTTAGAAGAAAACGAAAAAGCCCTTGCAGAAGCGGAACAGTCCATCGCAGACGGGCGGGAGCAGTTGAACGAGATTTCCGAACCGTCTGTCTACGTGCTGGACCGGACGACCAATCTGAGTTATTCCTGCTTCAAGGAAGACTCTGAGATCGTCGCAGGCGTATCCCAAGTGTTTCCTCTCTTTTTCTTTTTGGTAGCCGCACTGGTTTGCATCACGACCATGACGCGCATGGTCGAAGAGATGCGGACCGACAACGGGACCATGAAAGCGCTGGGTTATGGAGATTTCAGTATCGCGTCTCTGTATCTGGTTTACGCCGGACTGGCCTCTGCGGGAGGCAGCATTCTGGGCTTTCTGATTGGTTCTAAATTCCTGCCGATGGCTTTATGGAAGGTTTACGGGATCCTCTATCAAGTGAACAGACCCATCGATTTTTTGATGGATTGGCCTTTGTTCATCATCTGTTTCTTCTCTTTCATGGCCGCGTCCCTCGGAGCCACTGCATTTGTCTGCAAGAGAACATTACTGTCTCCCCCTGCGGATCTGATCCGACCGACAGCTCCGCTGGCCGGAAAAAGGATCTGGCTCGAGCATCTGTCCAAAATCTGGTTCAAGATCAAGTTTCTGCACAAAGTCTCGCTGCGCAATATTTTCAGGTACAAAAAGAGATTTGTCATGATGCTGCTGGGCATCAGCGGATGTACCGCTCTGTTGATTGCCGGAGCAGGCATCAATGACACGATCAAGCCCATCATCCACAATCAGTTCAAAGAGATCAGCAAATATGACGCACTCGTCAGTTTCGCTTCGGAACCGACTGAGGATCAGCGGGTCAGTTTTCTTCAGGATTGCGGAGACAAAGCGACTGAAATCGATTTTTACCGTCTCGCACGCATGACTTCTGAAGGCAACGAGGAGCACGAAATCATCGCGTTCGTTTATCATGAGCCGCCTTCTGAATTTTATGACATCCATAAGGGACACAAAAAGGTTGCCTGGCCGGGATTAGGTGAGACCATCATCAACACTCATCTGGCTTTGAACCTGAAGTTGTCCGTCGGAGACACGATCACATTGGTCGATTCAAATATGAAAAGCATCCGGCTGAAGGTCAGCGGGATCTTCGATAACTATATCTATGATTACGCGTTTTTCTCAGAAGAAACCTTTTTGGAACAGTTGAAAACCCTCCCCGATATCAACACTTCTCTGATCAGATTTCAATCCGGGACGGACATACATGTCGAAGGGGCGAAGATATTGAGCAATCCCAATATTGCCTCTGTCTCCCTCAGTGAAGATACGGAAAAGCAGGCCGCTGGTATGCTGCAGAGTCTGAACTACATCGTCCTGATCGTCATTGTCGCGTCTGCTTCGCTTGCGTTCATCGTCCTCTACAATTTGACGAACATTTCTATCATGGAGCGAAAGAGAGAGATCGCAACACTCAAAGTGCTGGGATTTTACAAGGCCGAAACTGCGTCATATGTATTTCGCGAAAATCTGCTTTTGACTTTCTTCAGTTCCCTGTTCGGAATCCCTTTGGGCTATCTTCTGCTGAGATATATCATGCAACAGATCAATATCAAATCGCTTTATTTCGGATTGAAGTTAAGTCCTCTGACCTGTGTTCTGGCTGTCATCCTCACGTTCGTATTCGCGCTGTTTGCCGAACTTTTCATGCTGAAAAAGATCGAAAACATCAACATGGCCGAATCACTGAAGGCAATTGAATAGACTGTTTGCTCAGTCCATCTGAAAATGCGCGGAAGATCTTTCGAAAGGGATCTTCCGCGCACTTTTTTAGGCCGCTGTGCGGCTGAATTGATTGTTATGATTCTATTCGCAAGCGAATTCCGTCATCAAAACTTCATTCCACTCGCTTTCTTCATCCGCCAGATACATCGTTTTGACCTCGAACGGTTTGACTTTTGTGCGAATGGGCTTTCTCAAGCAAGGTCCCGAAAGCGAAACATCCGTCGGTTCTCCGATCGTTTCAAAGAAACGGACGATCCAGCCTTTCTGGTCTTCACTCCGCTTGAACGCGGACAGCACGACGTGGTCTGAATCGATCTCAAAGCCCGAATATGTTCTCGGCAGTTTTCCTTCATGTGCATTTTCGATCACGTGCTGGAGCGGCATATTCCACTCGCGAGCCAGTCTGGAAGCCTGTTTGGGACTGCAGTCCGGACAAACCGCATAAGACAGTTCGCAAGCGCCCAGGTCCGTATATTCGCTTTCCGAAAAACGTCCGGCACCGTGGTCTCCGTACATCGGGCTCCTCACGGCCGTGAGATACATGGTTTTGTCTTTGGCACTGAAGGAATAGCGATTGGTGTTCAGCATTCCGAAGAATCCTTCTTTGCCCCGGAGGCCTGTCCACATGAGCCCGGGTTCCTCTTCTCCGTTCATCGGGCGCTCGACCATACCGAAAGGTATCTCGTAAAGGGCCTGGGGATCGGTGATATCGACCGGATATGCGATCTTGAGCATTTTGTGCTTTTCCTGCCAATCCAGTTTGACGCGGACTCTCATCACTTTTTCATCGGACAAAAGTGAATAATACTGTGCCATCGTGGATGAACCGTACCGATATGTGATCTTCAGGGTCTGACGCACCGGTCCTTTTTCAGTCCACTCCATCTTCACTTTTTTGAACTGGCCTACGACTTTGTCAAAACTGTTCTTGCCGTGGCTCCAGGTGTCATGGTCTGTTTCATCGATCACGATACCCTGTCCGCCCGGGCCTCCGATCCAGTTTCTATTTGTCTGCTTATCCAGCATTTCACTGACCGTGCCGGTCGCGGGATCGAATGTCACTCTCAAATAGTCATTTTCAAGGACTGCTCTGCCGACCTTCCTGTTTTCCGGAATCGGATCATGCCGGCCTGTATCTTCGATCACGTAAGTCGTATATCCGAAGGCCGGGACTTCCGCGACGAACATGACGTCGTTCCGGTGATAGCAGCTGGCTGTCGGGGAGAAGACCTGCTGACAGCGGACTTTGCGTCCTTTGGCGTCCCTGACCGTATCCGCCTGTTTGTTCACGGTGACGCTTTGACGGACGGTCCAGGGATGCGGGTTAAATATAACGACAGGCAGCCCGTTCTTCACCCGGGACGTATCAACGGCCCAGGACAGCGTCTGAACGGCGTCGTTGACAATTTTCGAACCCTTGTTCCGTGCTTCGCCCGTCATGGCAAAAACGTCATCGTAGACGGGTCTGATGCAGCATCCGCCCATGGAATCGTGAAAATGCGCGAAGCAGATCTGTTTCCATGCGTCCCTAATCTCCTGCGTCGGAACACGGGAGCCTAGAAGAGATGAAGACAGAGAGGACAACGCTTCTGCGCTGTACAAGATGTTTTCGCCTTTTCTGATTTGATTTTTGACTTCGGAAACAGCTGCGTAGCATCCGGATGCATGATGTTGCAACTCGCCTTTGACATCCGGGATATGGCCTTTGAAGGACTCGCACATATCCAAAAAGTCTTTGCAGTCCGAATAAACGACTTCAAAATCCGGGTGCTTGATCGCAAATTCCCGGATGATATTCAGATTCTGTTTGGTCGGTCCGCCCCCGTGGTTTCCGACGCCGTAGAAAATCGACACACCGTCCACGTCCGTATGAGCCGCTTCAGATGCTTGCTCAACGAACTCTTCGAGAGCGGGAAGATCCTGCGCGTCAAAACAGTACCGGTCGAAGATCCGATAAACCATCACAGACGAGCCGTCTGGAGAATGCCAGCGGAAAATGCTGGATGGCAGATCCATTTCGTGCGGCATCGGACGCATGAAATAGTAGCCTTTCATCCCGCTTTTTTGGAGGATCTGCGGCATCGAGGCATTGTGCCCGAAAGAGTCGACGTTATAGCCTATTTCCGCTGTTTTTCCGAATCTGTCATAGAAATATCTCTGTGCATAGAGCGACTGGCGGGCAAATCCCTCACCGGAAGGATTGTTGCAGTCCGGCTGAACGTGCCAGCCTCCCACAATGATCCATCTGCCTTCTTTGACTCTTTGCCTGATCTCTTCAAACATGTCGGGTGAAAAGGTCTCGATCCACTGATACAGAACGGCGGAAGAACAGACGAACTTGAACTCGGGATACTCCTTCATTCTGTCCAGTGCGCTGCGTACGGTCGCCTTGGCTTCCGCGCTTCCCTCCTGCCATTGCCACATCCAGACAGAATCCAAATGGGCATTACCCACAAAATAGACATGCTTTTTCATAAGCCCTCCGATATTATTGCTTTTTTATCGTTTTGAAGACCACGTTCTCACGGCCCAGACACTTGACAAGTTCTTCATCAAGTCTGTCCCCGTAAAGCACGCGTCCTTCGAATGGAACATATTGATTGGTGCTCCGGTCATACCACGATACGCTGACCCGGCCGTCGTTGAAAATCGACAGGAGCGCACGCACCTTTTTGACACCGGGATCATCCATCGATTTCACCCGGAGATACAGTCTGCCTTCCGAAAAGGAAGACGCGGCAGTTTTTGGAGCATCATGAGTTTTCGTCAAGCCTTCGCGAGCCTGTTCAAAACGGCTCTCACGGGGTTCAAATCCGGGCAAGCCGGATGAGGATTGCGTGTTGTCCGTCAAGGGGATGCACCGGTTGAAGAGGAGTCTGACGGGCTCGTCTTCCCTGCGCTGCACGGCCCCTTCTACGGCCAGCGGAGTATCCGGCTGCAGGTTTTTTTCATCTCTGGAAAAAGGATTCGGAAAAACGACGCATTCGATCTCGCCGGTTTTGTCTTCCAGCGTGACGTATGCCATCCGGTCTCCTCGTTTGGTCGGCTTGACGGTGATCTTCGATACCAAACCGCAGATGACGCACACAGTGCCGTCTTTGAAGGACGGCTCTTTTTCTTCGTCCAGGATGTCTCGGATCTGAGCGGGATGAAGCCGCTCGACGTGCTGCGAGTAACTGTCCAGGATGTGACCGGAAAAATACATGCCTGAAACCTGCTTTTCGAGATTCAGCTTCTCCTTGAGGGGCAGCTCGGGCAGATTGGGCATATTGAATTTCTTGGGTACGTTTTCCGGTTCCATCAGCGAGAACAGATCGATCTGACCCGACAGTCCCGCCTTGACGTGCTGGGTTTCCGTATCCATGATCATTTCATAGGAAGCGAGCAGCCTGCTGCGGTATTCGCCCAGACTGTCGAAACATCCGGCCATGATGAACGCCTCTGTTACGCGCTTGTTGAAATCGTATGAAGCCATCCGCTTGCAGTAATCCTCGAAGGACGTAAAAGGTCCGTTTTGTCTCTCCCTTATCAGATTGACCACACACGTCTCTCCAACGTTTTTGAGTCCCAGCAGTCCGAACCGGATATCCTGACCGCTGACTGTGAAGCTGCGCATAGATTCGTTGATATCCGGAGGAAGGACCCGAATGCCCCGCTTCTGACATTGTGCAATATAGCCTGTCAGTTTCCCGATATCACCCATCACAGAGGTCATCAGAGCGGCAAAATAGGCATTGGGGTGATGGGCCATCAGGTAGGCCGTCCGGTAGGTGATCACGGCATAGGCCGCGGCATGACTCTTATTGAACGCGTAACTGGCGAACGAGGACATCTCCTCGAACAGTTCCGTTGCCTTTTTCTCCGGAACGCCCCGTTCTCCGGCGCCTTGGATAAAGGCGGTCCGTTCTGCTTCCAGAACGTCCGCTTTTTTCTTGGACATGGCGCGCCTGACGATATCCGCATGGCCGAAAGAATACCCCGCGACCGTCCTGAAAACGGACATGACCTGTTCCTGATAGATGATGCATCCGTACGTGGACGCGAGGATAGGCTTCAGCTCGGGCAGCGCATAGGTGATCTTTTCAGGATGCTGGCTGTTATAGATGTATTTCGGGATCGAATCCATCGGGCCGGGCCTGTACAGTGCGATCGCCGCAATGATATCCTCTATGCATTTAGGCTTGAACTCCATCAGCATGTTTTTCATGCCTTCGCTTTCGAGCTGGAAAACCCCTTCTGTCTTCCCTTCGGAGATCAGCCGATAGGTTGCAGGATCCTCGAAAGAGAGACTGTTCAGTGAAAACTCCGGATCCCTGACCCGGATCAACTGCTCCGCCTCATGAAGAATCGTCAGATAGCGAAGGGCCAAAAAGTCGAACTTGAGCAGCCCCAGATGAGCGATCGTGTCCATATCGAACTGAGTCACGATCACCCCTCCGGACTGAGCCAAAGGCACATAATCGTCCACTCTCCGGTCTGTGATCACAACGCCGGCGGCATGGATGGAAATGTTTCTGGGCATGCCCTCGATCGTTCTGGCCAGATCGATCACGCGCTGTGTCACAGGATCGCTTTCATACATGGCTTTGAGATCGTCAGACGATTGAAGTGCCGCGTCCAAAGTGATATTCAGGTCTCTGGGGATCGCTTTGGAGATGGCATCCGTTTCAGCATAACTGACACCCAGAACGCGCCCGACGTCTTTGACTGCCGCCCGGGCGGCCAATGTGCCGAACGTGATGATCTGAGATACGTGGTCCGAGCCGTATCTTTCTTTGACGTACTGAACCACTTCATCTCTTCGTGAATAGCAGAAATCGATATCGATATCCGGCATGCTGACCCGTTCCGGGTTCAAAAACCGTTCGAACAGTAGGTCGAAGCGCAAAGGATCGATATCCGTGATTTTCAAAAGGTAAGCGACAAGACTTCCGCATCCGGAACCTCTGCCCGGACCGACCGGAATGTCTTTTTTCTTGGCGAATCCGACATAGTCCTGCACGATCAGAAAATAGTCCGCATACCCCATTTTGCCTATGACGTCCAGTTCATAATCCATCCGGTCCTGATAATCCTTGAGTGAAAAGCCCCGGTAAGGGATCAAGTTCTGTTCGGTCTTTTCGATCAGACCTTCCTCGGCATTTTTTCGAAGGAGGGCCTGTGCGTCCAATCCGTTCGGACATGGGAATTTCGGCAGGTATGTCTTTGTATAGTCAAAATCGACCTGACAACGGTCTGCGATCGTAACGGTTGCTGCGAGGGCCTCGGGGTAGTCTTTGAACGCCTTGAGCATCTCCTCTTCGCTTTTGATATACAGCTCGTCCGTTTCAAATCCGGGAAGTCGTCCCTCGGCGACGAGCCGGTTCATCTGGATGCACATCAGAGCGGCCTGAGCATCTGCATCGCGCCGTCTTGCATAATGGCAGTCGTTGGTGGCCACAATGCCCAGTCCGAGTTCTTTTGCGAGATGCGCCAGCTGAGGAATGATCGCCAACTGTGCCTGCAGTCCGTGATTCTGCATTTCGATAAAGAAATGATCCTGCCCGAATATTCCGGCAAGACGGGAAGCCGCCGCTCGCGCGCCGGCATAGTCCATCGAAGCCAGAGCCTTGGCGACTTCCCCGCCCAGACATCCGGATAGCGCGATCAGTCCTTCGTGATACTTTTCAAGAAGTTCATAATCCACTCTGGGCTTGCTGTAAAAGCCTTCCGTAAAAGAAAGCGATACGAGTTTGACAAGATTCTGATAGCCCTGCTGTGTTTCACAGAGCAAGATCAGATGAAAATATTGGGCATTGCCTACAGATTTCTCGAAGCGGCTCTTCAGTGAAACATAGACTTCGCACCCGATGATCGGTTTGATCCCTTCCCGGATGCAGGCGTCGTAAAAAGCAGGCGCGCCGAAAAGGACGCCATGATCGGTCAAAGCCACTGCCGTCTGCCCCAAACTCTTGACGCAGGCAGGGATATCCCCGATCCTGCATGCCCCGTCCAGGAGGCTGTATTCACTGTGCAGATGAAGATGGACAAAGCCGCTCATGACAAGTCTTCCTCCTAATTTTCAGGATACTGGGCAAGGCTCCTCGGTTGTTCAACTGCCGAGAGGAATTGCCCTCCTTTTCATTCTGCTTTTTTATATTTGTAACTGTAACCGTCGGCACGTTGCCGAACTGTGTAAATAGATTTCTTTGTGCCTGTAACCAGTTTGCCGTCAAGCGTTCGGATATCATGACTTCCACTTTTCCGAATCATCAAACGGCCTGTATATGTTCCTTCATATTTCCCACTCGGGATCGCTACGTGAACGATGTCGCCTGTTTGCAGTCCGTTGAATCTTTTACGGCGGTCTGTCCATTTGTCCGTGATGATTCCGCACGGGTTCCGGTGTCCTCTCATTCGGTTTCCCCTGCCCATGGCTTTGATGTAGAGCACGTATCCTTTGGTCCGGTCTACGAATCCGTTCTCAGGAACACTGCCTACCGCCAGCGCGTCATAGTGATGATCTTTGGGAAGATGGAGTGCCGTTTCCCGGTTGAATTT
>CADBRS010000108.1 GCA_902797125.1 uncultured Ruminococcus sp. | reverse complement strand
TGACTTCTGTAGACGTACGGGCACTGGACGTGTCAAACGTCCGCTCGATGAGCGGCATCTTCCAAAGCTGTTCCAATCTGACGACTTTGGATTTGTCTACGTGGGATCTGTCCGCATTGACATCCGATTTCAGCAATATGTTTTTGGACTGCGAGAAACTGATCCAGATCCGTGCACCTTTGCACGTGAACAGGAACATTTCGCTGCCGTCATCCATTTTTGCAATCTATGATGAAGAGCAGGGCAATTTCCTGGACGGGAAATATTCAACATTGCCCAAGGGACTGACCGAAAGCGTTTTGCTCAAACGCGATCCACGGACCGAACCTTCTTTGGTCACGCAGTCGATCAGTGTCAAATATAACGGAAAGCAGGTCAGCGCACCGACCGTGATGACCAGTTCGGATGCGGTCCCGACGATCCGCTATTTCGAAGACTTGGCTCTGACGCGCGAGATCCCGGGTCCTCCGACGCACGCAGGGACCTATTACTACCAGGCTCACGTCGACAGCACGGAGACCTATTATGCCAAAAGCGCGGTCAATACGATCCGGATCAATCAGGTCACATTGACCATCCGTGTCTACAGCAAGGAAAAAAATTACGGAGATGCGGATCCTGAGTTCACCTACAAAGTCACAGGACTTGTGAACGGAGAAAGCATGGAGGTCACCGTTTCCAGACCGGACGGTGAAGATGCAGGCGAATATGTCCTGTCGCCCGTTTATACCGCCAATCCGGATTATAAGGTCACGGAGATCACGGGCAAACTGACCATTCACTCCGTCAGCCTTGCCGGTTCTGAAGTGACTCTGGACACAACTTCCTATCCTTATCTGAAAATCGCGTATGAGCCCGGAGTGACCGTAGTCTGGAACGAACAGACGCTGGTCAGGGATCAGGATTACCGGGTCACCTATTCCAATAATGTCAATGCCGGTCTTGCAACGGTTCTGATCGAAGGGATCAATAACTTCAATGGTTCAGCGACCAAGCGGTTCACGATCGAAAAGAGGCCCTTGACAGTCGAGGCGCTGCCTGCATCCAAGACAGCAGGCGAAGCAGATCCCGAGTTGACCGGTCAGATCACCGGACTGATCGAGGGAGACACCATTTCTGTCACATATGAACGGGATGCCGGGGAAACGCCCGGTGTGTATCAGATCACGCCCATCTTTTCTACGATTCCGAACTATCAGATCACGTCCAAGCGCGCGATATTTACGATTTATAAACCCGACGCCGTATCCATATCCGGGGCACAGATCCTTTTGAGTCAGGATTCTTTCGTATATAACGGCTATGATCAGAAACCCGTCGTGACGGTCAAGTTGGGAGACAACACACTGGTCGAGAATACGGATTATTCGCTGTCCTATTCCGACGCCCGCCATGCGGGGCAGGTGACCGTGACCGTGACCGGCAAGAACGATTACGGTGATTCCGCATCGGCTACGTATGAGATCACCAAAGCCCCTTTGACGGTCAAAGTCGCTTCTTATGTGCTCCAGTACGGAGAAAACGATCCTAAATTCTATGCCACGTTCGAAGGGCTCCTGGGTTTGGATTCGGTCCAGCTGGCATTTTCCAGAGAAGAAGGACGCCATGCAGGGACCTATCAGATCACGGCGGTAGCCCAAAACGCGACCGATTATGAAGTCACTGTCGTGCCCGGCACATTGACGATCCAGAAGATCAGGCTGATCGTCAAGACGGATTCAGCCACAAAAAATTATGACGGGACGCCTTTGACGGCTCCAGGCATCGCGACCGGATTGGTTGAAGGAGATTCCGTTGTGGTCAGAACGACAGGTTCTCAGACTGAAGTCGGTCATTCGAACAATACGTACGAACTGGAATGGACCGATCCTTTGAATGCAGGCGACTATGAGATCCTGGAATTTATCGGCGTTTTGACTGTGGAAAAGGCTCCGCAGCAGGAAACAGACAAACCGCAGGAAACCGAGACCGAGTCTGAGACCGAAACGGAAACGGAGAAACCGAAGGAGAGCGAAACAGATCCCGAAGATCAGGAAACGAAAGAGATCGAGACAAACGAGTCCGAGTCCCAAAAGGAACCGGACACGGAAACTCAGGAGAATCCGGGGACAGAGACCAAGCCACGCGAAACCGAGGGAGGCACGTCTCCTAAATCCTTCATCCGCTCCTTGCTCGGCTGCTCATCCGTATTCGGACAGGGCAGTGCAATCATGCTGATCGCGGTCTCCTTGCTCGGTGTCTGGATCCTTTACAGACGTAAAAAGGAGAATTGATCATGCGAAAGATGATCGCCTTAGGGCTTTGCCTGTTTATGTTGGCTTCATTTGTTTTAACTTCATGCCAATCAAACGGAACGCCGTCTGAAGAGACGAAGAAGGAGACTCAGGACATGAGCGGAGAAACCGACGGAAGCGAAACGAACACAAAAGAAAATGAAAGTTCGGAAACCGATACGGGCGACAAAACCGTCAAGTATGACGGATACAAGCTGCCTTGCATCGTGGAAACGCTTTTCACAAAAGATGTGATCGTTGCTGACGCCGTCGTGACCAACACGACAAGGAACAAGGCGGATCCGACAGGTCAGGAAGATTCCACCAAAGCCATCAATGCCCAGATCAAGGCCGTATACAACAACGGAGGCGGCACCGTCTATATGCCGGCAGGCCAATATAAAGTGACCGGAACGATCGAAGTTTTGCCTTTCGTGTCTTTGGTCGGGGATTATGACGAAAAAGGAACCGGTCAGACCGGGACCGTCATCCTGGCCGAAATGGCCAACGCTGAGGATCCGGTCTTCAAGATCGGAGGTTCCGCCGGCGTGGTCGGGTTGAGCGTCTACTATCCCGGGCAGACGATCGAATCTGTGATCCCTTACGGCTATACATTCGACATTCCCGGCGGTGCGGCCGGAGCAGAATATTATATGCTGTCCACGGTCAAGGACTGCAAGGTTTTCAACGGTTACCAAGGCGTTCATGCCGGTTCGGTCAATGAACAGTTCAATATCGAAAATTTGTGCGGCACGTTTTTGCACAGTGCCTTGGATTTATACGATTCCGCAGACGCATCCACCGTGTCCTGTGTCCGTGCGTCCGCGTCCTATTGGGCGGAATGCTCGCTCGGGAGTGCACCGCTTTCCAAGATCATATCCTATACTCAGGAAAACGGGGAAGCTTTCATCTTCGGGGATCTGGAATGGGTATCTTTTGCATCTCTTTTCTGCGAAAGCTATGAGACGGGTATGCATATCGTCAAAGGACCCAGGGCCAAATTCAGCGGACTCATTTACGATTTGACCATCGACGACTGCGAGCACGGGCTACTCGTTGAGGATATCGATGAAAGGCCCGGGTACGGCATGTCCGTGACCGGAGGGCTCATCCAGGGCTATGAATATGCCGTGATGAACCAGACTACAGGTAAAGTCCAGCTGACGGCCGTAGAAATCGACGGAACCGTCCTGAAAGGCGACCGTGCAGGCGCACAGAAACCGATCGTCAATGAAGTGAGCGAATCGATCCCGGATGATCTTTCATCCGCCCCGGTCTGCCCTGTGGCCAAATCCGAACTGGTTGTAGTCACTGGAGCCAACGATTCGGCCACGAAAGACGCGTCAGACGCGATCCAAAATGCACTGGACAGCCTGAATGGAAAAGGCGGTATCGTTTATCTGAAAGCCGGCTTTTACCGGATCGACAAGCCTTTGCAGATTCCGGAAAACGTGGAACTCAGAGGAGCCGGACACGTTCCGGTACGGGACCAGATGAGTCTCAGCATGGGAACGGTGATCTTTTCCAAGGTCGACCTTTTCAAAGACGGCGCACAGCCCAATGTGACGCTGCAAAAAGGTTCGGGACTGCGGAATATCATCTTTATCAACATCGCCCATGATCTGCTGTCCGATTTTTTGAATAACGATAAATCATTCGCACCTTCCGCTGCTCTGGTCCGCGGCTCGGGGCAGGGCTGCTATATTTACAATTCGTCCCTCTGCGGCGCCCCGAAAGGCATCGAAATGATAGACGCGGACGATTTCCATATCTCGCATCTTTCCTTGCTGGCTTATGAGACGGGTATCCGTGCGGTGAACTGCCGGAACAGTTATATCTCTACGGTCCTTTCCAATGTGACGATCGGATTCCGGAACGGCTGGTGGCGTTTGAGCAACTACAAAGATTTGTTCAAAGGCGGTTGGGAAGAGAACTGGGAAGTGACGATCACGAACGATCCGGACGGATACGGGACCGTCACGATGGCTATGGACAGCCTGACTCAGGCCGAATACGAAAACTCGGCAAACGCCGTGATCCGCAATTTCTTCTCGTATGGTTCCAGACACACGCTGGTTGCGCACGATTCGGATATCCGGGGCGTGAATCTGGGCAGAGACTGCTATTGGAAATATGCGATCGCGGTCCCGATGATCGAACTGTATTCATCCGATTTGAAACTCTACAATCAGCACCGTTTCAACGGGACGTCCTACAGTGCGGATATCGAGTCCACGATCATGATTTATTCCAGAGTCACGATCGGGACAGATGAAAAATGCGTGGATTGACAAACAAACGGCACCGACGGATGCGTTGCTTCGCCGGTGCCGAATTTGGTGTGCCCGTGATGGGCATCAACTTGAGAGGTTTTTTCAATGAATTTGATCGATATGCATTGCGACACGATTTCCAAAATCATGTCCGACGGTACCATCGCGCTTCGGAAAAACGATTTGATGGTCGATCTTGAAAAGCTGAGACAGGGAGATTATCTGCTCCAGTGTTTCGCCATGTTCATCCATTATCTTCCGTCCGAGGAGAACCCAAAGTATTCTCCTTTGGAAGAAGTGCTCAAGATGATCGATTGTTTCTATCGGGAGATGGATGCCAACCGGGATCTGATCCGGCCGGTCACGACCGTCAATGAAATCCTCAAAAACAGGGAAGCTGGACTCCTGTCCGCATTGCTCACTGTGGAGGAAGGCGGTGTTTGTCTAGGCAGGATCGAGATTTTAAGAGACTTGTACCGGCTCGGAGTCCGCATGCTGACCCTTACATGGAACTATCGGAACGAGCTGGCTTATCCCAACTCGGATTATACGCCGGGAATGCCTGAAGATGAAATGAAGAGAGCCCGGGACAGCAGGATCCCCGAGACCGAGCACGGGTTGACCGAAACAGGAATCGAATTTGTCCGCGAGATGAACCGGCTGGGCATGATCATCGACTGTTCGCATCTGGGTGATGCCGGTTTTTATGACGTCGTCAAATATTCCAAAAAACCGATCGTCTGCTCACATTCTTGCGCGAGGGCACTGTGTTCTCATGTCCGGAATATGACGGATGACATGCTCAAGGCACTGAAAGAGAACGGAGGCGTCGTCGGTATCAATTACAATCCGCCTTTTGTCACGGATGAAGACCGGACGGTGGGCGTCGAGGACCTGGCCGATCACATCTTCTATATCCGTGATCTGATCGGGATCGATCATATCGGATTGGGTTCGGATTATGACGGTATCTCCAATAAGAAACTGTCGATCAAAACAGCCGCTCAAATGGGTGAGCTGATCGATGAATTGAGCCGGAGAGGACTTGCAGGTAGCGATATCGACAAAGTGACGCACGAGAATGTGCTCCGTGTTTTCAAAGACAATTTTGGGGCATGACGTTTTGTTGCCATTAAGAAAAAGGCGGGCTGCATTTTTGAATGCAGCCCGATGTTCATAACTCGAATGAACCTTCATATACGACTGTTGCGCCGCCCGTCAGGGTGACGCTTTTTTTGTCATAATTCACTGTCAGCTCGCCGCCGGAAAGTGTCACTCGGATGTCTTTTCCGGGTTCGCAATAACCGTTTTCAACGGCCGCCACGGCCGCGGCGCAAGCGCCGGTCCCGCAGGCCAGTGTTTCACCGCTTCCGCGTTCCCAGACCCGCATACGTAGCGTATGACTGTTTACGACGCGAACGAATTCGGCATTGACACGGTCGGGGAAATAGGAGGAGTACTCGAACTCTGGCCCGATCTTTTCCAGATCCAGCGTGTCGATCGAATCGCAAAATACGACGCAGTGCGGGTTGCCTACAGACACGCAGGTGACCAGATATTCCTGGCCGCCTATGGTCAGCGGACTGTTGATCAGTTTTTCTTTCCGGGTTTTGACCGGGATGTCCTTGGAGAGCAGGGAAACGGTGCCCATATCGACTTCGACAGAACTGACGAGTCCGTCCCGCTCGAACAGCCGGAGCGTCTTGATCCCGCTGGGCGTCTCGACGGTCATGACCTCTTTTTTTACGATGCCTTTGTCGAACAGATATTTGGCAATGCACCGGATGTTGTTTCCGGCCATTTTGCCTTCGCTGCCGTCACGGTTGAAACTCCGCATTTTCACGTCTGCCGAGACTGAGTGCTCCATGAGCACGATCCCGTCCCCGCCGATGCCGTAGTGCGGGCGGCACAGACTGACGCACAAGGATTCCGGATTTTGGATCTTTCCGTCGAAGTTTTCGATGAAAATATAATCGTTTCCGCCATCCTGCATTTTGGTAAAGGCGATCTTGGTCCGTTCAGTCCGCATCGCGTTGATGTTGACGAGTTCGGTATTCTTTTCGTTGAAACGGCTCTCGATGATATCTGCCAGCGCATTGGCCGTGTCGAGTGAGGTCAGGCAGGGAATGCCCAGCTGCATGGCCCTTCTGTGTAAAGCAATATAATCTCCCATGGTATCGTCCTTGACGGCGCCCGTGTAGATGATATAGCACAGTTCGCCTGCTTCCATGAGCTGGTGGATCTGATCGCTTTGCGTGGCATTCTCCACGGATTTGACAGGGATACCTAACTGGGAAACGGCTTCTGCCGTTCCGCTGGTGGCATAGAGATGGAGTCCCAACTGGTAAAGCCTTCTGGCAAGCGTCAGGATATCCTGATAGTCCGCTGTTTCGACAGAGAGCAGCACGCCTGTCTTTCTGTTGTCATGAGGGGAGGGAACGACGAAGCCCGCGGCAGTCAGGCCCTTGAACATGGCCTCGGCCAGTGTTCTTCCGATACCCAAAACTTCTCCGGTCGATTTCATCTCCGGACCCAGTATGGAGTTTGCGTCATTAAGTTTTTCGAAAGAAAACACAGGGACTTTGACGGCATAGTAGGGCGGCGTGCGGTGAAGACCGGACGCATATCCCAAGTCGCTGAGCTTGGCCCCCAGCATGATCTGAGAAGCGATATGGACCATCGGGACGTTCGTGACTTTGCTGATGTAAGGGACTGTCCGGGATGCTCTGGGATTGACTTCGATCACGTAGAGCTCACCTTGATAGATGAGATACTGGATGTTGACGAGTCCTTTGGTCCCCAATGCCAGCGCCAGTTTCTGCGAAACTTCGCAGATTCGGGACAATGATTTGTCGTCCAGATTGTAGGGAGGATAGACTGCGATCGAGTCGCCCGAGTGAACGCCGGCACGCTCGATATGCTCCATGATGCCGGGAATCAGTACGGATTCGCCGTCCGAGATCACGTCGACTTCGAGTTCGGTCCCGGGCATGTATTTGTCCACCAGGACAGGATTTTCGATACCGCCTTTGAGGATGCTCTTCATGTATTTTTTCGTCGAAGCGTCATCCCGTGATATGCACATATTCTGTCCGCCGATCACGTAGCTGGGCCTGAGCAATACGGGATAGCCCAGATCGTTGGCCGCTGCCAGCGCTTCATCCAGCGTTTTGACGGCATGACCGCGGGGTCTGCTGATCCGGAATTGCTCCAGGAGCTGATCGAAACGTTCGCGGTCTTCGGCGATGTCGATACTGTCTGCGGAAGTGCCCAGAATGCGGACGCCCTGCTGATCCAGAAAATGGGTCAGCTTGATGGCGGTCTGTCCTCCGAAGGCTACCACGACGCCGATCGGCTTTTCCACATCGATGATATTTTGAACGTCTTCCCGGCATAAGGGCTCGAAATAGAGTCTGTCTGCCGTGTCGTAATCCGTTGAAACGGTCTCCGGGTTGTTATTGACAATGACGACGTCATAGCCCATTTCCCGCAGCGTCCAGACGCAATGGACGGAACTGTAGTCGAATTCGATGCCCTGACCGATCCGGATCGGACCCGAACCCAATACGACGACGACCGGTTTGCCGCTTCTTTCGAACGTGCGTGACTCGCACATGTCGTCGAAACAGGAATAGAAATAGGGAGTCTCAGCCGCGAATTCTGCGCCGCAGGTGTCGACCATTTTGTAGGACATTTTCATTCCGGGCAGATGCTTGTCTTCACTGATGCGGGAGAGGGCTTCGTCCGTATAGCCCCACTTTTTGCCGGTCAGATAATCTTCCCGGGACATCGGATGATCCTGAATTTTCAGTTCAAACCGGGCCATGCCGGCCAGTTTGTTCAAAAACCAGAGGTCGATCATAGTCAGATCGTGGATGCGTTCGGGCGTATAACCGGATTTCAAAGCTTCGAAAACGGTAAAGATCCGACGGTCGTCCTGTGCTTTCAGCCGATCCTCCAGACTGTCTTTCGACACGGGTTCTGCATTGAGCGTGTCCAGCGAGATCTCGGCTCCGCGTATGGCTTTCATCAAAGCCATCTCGAAAGAGGGAGCGATCGCCATGACCTCTCCGGTGGCTTTCATCTGGGTTCCCAATTTCCGGCTGGACGTCGCGAATTTATCGAAAGGCCATTTGGGGAACTTGACGACGACGTAGTCCAGCGCAGGCTCGAATGCCGCGCACGTTTTGCCCGTGATCTCGTTCCGGATCTCGTCCAGTGAATACCCCAGCGCGATCAGCGTGCTGATCTTGGCGATGGGATAGCCTGTGGCCTTGGAGGCCAGGGCAGAGGAACGGGAAACACGAGGGTTGACTTCGATGACGGCATATTCGAAACTGTCCGGATTCAGTGCGAACTGACAGTTGCATCCGCCCACGATCCCGATCTTTTCGATGATCTGCAAAGCGGCGGAACGCAGCATCTGATATTCTTTGTCCGCCAGCGTGAGGGCGGGAGCGACCACGATAGAGTCGCCTGTATGGATCCCGACGGGGTCCAGATTTTCCATGGAACAGACGGCGATCACGTTGCCCAGACCGTCCCGCATGGTTTCAAATTCGATCTCTTTCCAGCCTGAAATGCACCGTTCGACCAAGATCTGGGTGATGGGGGACATATCCAGTCCCTGGCTGGCGATCTCGCAGAATTCTTCTTCGTTCTGCGCGATCCCGCCGCCCGTTCCGCCCAGTGTATAGGCGGGTCTCACGATGACCGGAAAACCGATCTCGCGCGCGATTATCAAAGCGTCTTTCAGGCAGGTTGCGGTCGCGGAGGGAATGACCGGCTGACCCATTTCGGAAAGCGTTTCCCGAAACAGTTCGCGGTCTTCCGCTTTTTCGATGGCCGAGATATCCGAGCCTAGCAAGCGGACGCCGAATTCTTCCAGCGTGCCGTCTTTGCACAGTTTCATGGCCAGCGTCAGGCCCGTCTGACCGCCCAGACCGGCCAGCAGCCCGTCCGGACGCTCTTTGGCGATGATGCGTCTCAATGTTTCTTCTGTCAGAGGCTCCAGGTAGATGGCGTCTGCCAGATGCTTATCTGTCATGATGGTCGCGGGATTGGAATTGACGAGGACGGTATAGATGCCTTCCTTGCGCAATACCCGGCAGGCCTGAGCGCCTGCGTAGTCAAATTCGGCAGCCTGCCCGATGACGATCGGTCCCGAACCGATGACCAGCACTTTTTTGATGTTTTGATCCAGCGGCACGTCAGTCACCTCCCATCATGGCGAGAAAACGGTCGAACAGAAATTCGGTATCATGAGGGCCGGAAGAGGCTTCGGGATGGAACTGGACCGTGAAGCAGTTCAGGTCGGGGTAGTCGATCCCTTCGCAACTATGGTCGTTGGCATTGAGATAACTGATCTGCCCGATCCCTTTCATGGATTCCGAGATGACGGCATACCCGTGGTTCTGACTGCTCATGAAAGTCCTTGAGCCGTCCGCACGTTTGACGGGCTGATTGCCGCCCCTGTGACCGTATTTCAGTTTCATGGTCCGGCCGCCCATGGCCAGAGCCGTCAGCTGATGGCCCAGACAGATCCCGAACATGGGAACGCGTCCGATCAGCTTTTGGATCTGAGCGATCTCAAAGATGTTTTCCGCAGGATCCCCTGGACCGTTGGACAGCATGATCCCGTCCGGACGGAGGGCGAGGATGTCCTCGGCCTTCGTGTCGTGAGGCACGACCGTGACCCGGCAGCCCCGTTTCTGCAGATTGCGGATGATATTCATTTTGGCTCCGTAGTCGATCAGGACCACGTGATATGTTTCAGTTTGAGCGGCAGGGAAGACCTCCGGATGTTTCCGACTGACTTTTGCAACGACCTCTTCGACGCGGTAGTCTTGGATCTGTTGCAGATCCTTGGGCACTTCCTTGCAGATCCTTGCGTTCATGACGCCGGACTCACGGATGATCTTGGTGATCTCGCGCGTGTCCACGCCGCAGATCCCGGGGATATGACGTTCCTTGAGAAAACGGTCCAGATCGTATTCGCTCCTGAAATTGGAGGGATGAGGACACAGTTCCCGGACGACATAGCCGGAAGCAAAACAAGCCCCTTCGAAATCATCGGGTATGACGCCGTAATTTCCGATCAGGGGGAATGTCTGCAATATGATTTGACCTGCGTAGCTCGGGTCGGTCAGGGTCTCCAGATAACCGACCATGCCGGTCGTGAAGACCAGTTCGCCCGTGCTGTCCGAGGGGCCTCCGATAGAGACGCCCTCAAAGACTTTTCCGCAGGATAGAACGAGATAGGTTTTTTCCATAGTTTCAGTCAGTCAGTGTTGCGGCCATGACGGCTTTGATGGTATGCATGCGGTTTTCCGCTTCGTCGAAAACGATGGATGCGGGGCTCTCGAACACTTCGTTGGTGACTTCGAGAGATTCGAGTCCGTATTTTTTGTAGATCTCGAGTCCGTTTTCCGTCTCCAGATCGTGATAGGCGGGCAGACAGTGCATGAATCGGCATTGCGGTCCGGCCATGTTCATGATCTTTTGGTT
>CADBRS010000107.1 GCA_902797125.1 uncultured Ruminococcus sp. | reverse complement strand
TTTTGGAATCATCGCTTTGGTTGCTCTCTGTGAATCCGGCGTTGTCAGTTTTCCTGCCTGCATCATCAGTATCATCGGATTAGCTGTTTTGGAGATGACATCTTTGAATTTCATTCGCAAGCATTCCCGCCACTGAGATCATTCATCATTCTGTTCCCCGCAGAATCCCCCCACGCACATGACGTTCCCCCACGTCATGTGCTTTTTTGCAATAATGCACAATTTTTCCGCATTTTCGTTGTGCATCTGTCCAAAACGAAGCGACCGCTCAATATAACATTGATTTGAATAAGAAACTATGATATAATAAGGAGCGAATATGTTTAACGACAGTTGCACTCATAGATTTATGATTAGGAGGACGAGATAAAGATGTTCAAAAGAATGATGTCAATCTTGCTGAGCGTACTTTGTGTCGTAACGGTTTGCCTTTCTTTCGCAGCTTGCGGAGCAAAAAACGAGGATGACAAAGGTCCTTATGTTTCGTTGTACATGCCCTGCACACTTACGGATTTTGATCCCGCAAACGCATATTTGAACGACGCAATCACAGATATCGTAAGTTTGATCTTCGAACCTTTATTTGTCATCGATGAAAAAGGAAATTTGAGCAACGGCCTGGCCAGTGGGTACACGGTCAAGGAAGATGCCGAACACAACCTTTATACCATGGATATCACCCTGAAGGATTCTCAGTGGACAGACAAAACGCCGATTAATGCAGATGATGTCATCTTTGCATGGAAGCGTCTTCTGGACTACGAAAACAGCAACCCTGCTGCTTCCCTCCTGTTCGATATTCAGGGGGCGAGAGATTTTTGTGAAGGCCTTGTCGGACCGGATGATATCGGACTAGAAGCTATCGATGATACGGTCGTCAGAATTACTTTTGAAGGCCCGATCGACTATAGAAACTTTGTTTACAAACTGACCAATGTCTGCACCGCTCCTCTGCGTGAAGATTATTGCGGACGTAGTTTTGACTGGGCAAAGAAATCCAGTACGATGGTCGCCAGCGGTCCTTTCAAACTGACGAAAGTCATTTTGAAGGGCAACGATGAATCCGGCGTCAAATATGAAACATATGACGACTACTACTATTCCGAAAAGGAAGAGTACAATGCCGGTATCCGTGAAGGCATGCCTGTAGACAAGGCTAAATCTTTCAAGGAAAACAAGATTGCCTTGTTCGTCCTGGAAAGAAACCAGTATTACTGCCGTGACGTAGAACGGGATGCTCTCGACAAATACGTCAAGCCCTATAAGGTGGTCGTCCTTTGCGATCTGAGTGCTGAACAAGTCAACCAACTGTACAGTTCAGGACGGCTGTATGCAATGGGACGCATTCCTCTCAGCCTGCGTCAGGAACTGAAAGATTCCGCAACTGTGTCCGATGCGCTTTCCACATTCAGCATCATGTTCAATGAGGATGCGATCATCAACGATAAAGCGCTCTTCGCGGTGAAAGAAGTCCGTCAGGCCCTGTCTTTGGCCATCGATCGTGAGGCTCTAGCTGAGTTGGCCGTCTTCGGAACAGCAGCCACCGGTCTGGTTCCCAACGGTGTATTCAACGCAGGATCTGCCAAGCAGTCTTTCAGATCTGCATCCGAAGATTTGATCGCGACCAGCGCAAATATGGCAGAAGCCAAGAGTCTGTTAAGTTCTGTTGAGATCACTCCTTCCGATTATGCATTCTCCGTCACGGTCAACGCCAATGACGAAGTGCAATGTGCCCTTGTTGAAAAGATCGTAGAAGCCTGGAACGAATTAGGCTTCCAGGTCACGATCAACAAGCGCGGCTCAATCACGAACAATGACTACTACAGCTACACAGGTTCCGTCCCTGCTGATGTTTTGGATGACCTGTACACGGAATATTACATCTACAAGCAGTTTGAAGTGATCGCGCTTGACGTTTGTGCCTATACAGTTGATCCTTTCACGATTCTGGCACAGTTTGCTCCCTCCTTCTGCGGCACATCTATTGACGTCAATGCAGGACAAGCAATGACTACAGCAACTCACATCAGCGGTTATAACAGCGGTGCATATGACAAAATGATCCAGGCTGCGTTCGAAGAGAAAGACATCTCCAAGAGAGCCGAATTGCTGCATAATGCAGAGAAACAGCTCCTGGATGATATGCCTGTCATTCCGGTCATGTTCAATCAGGTGGCTCGTGTGATCAGCGGAAATCTGAAATCCTTGAAGATCAATTACTATCAGAAAACTATCTTCACAAACGTTAAGATCCCGGATTATTACAGCCGTTACGAAGACTTCGATAATCTGACTTCTGAAGGCCTCGTTGCTTGGATCGGATAATCTGATCGTTAAATAAAAAGATCCTTGGTGAATCATGGTTCATCAAGGATCTTTCTTTTTATCCAATTTTAGGAGCTTTGAGAGATACGATGCGGTTGAACGTATTCTCATGCTTGGTATCTTTGCAATAGTACGCATCGCGAACGAATTGGAAGCGTTCCCCGGGCTGTGCATCCGCCAATGCAGGTTCAACATATGCATTCTCAATGCTGATCACAGACTCGGGATTGAGATACTGATCGTAATCTGCGCTGTCGACCTTCGTCATATCCGCTTCCGTAAAGAGTTGGCCGTACAGATTCAGTGTGACTTGAGCAGCATTCTTGGCAGACAGCCAGTGAAGCGTCCCTTTGATCTTTCGTCCGTCGACCGGGTTGCCGTTCCCGGAAGCAAGATCTGCACTGACCCTGATTTCCGTCACCCGTCCCTGTTCATCCGTTTGAGCGCTCTCACATTTGATAATGTATGCGCCCATCAGACGAACCTCGCCGTCCATCTTCAGCCTCTGATATTTCGGAGGCGGATCCAAAGAAAAGTCATCTTCGTCGATGAACAACTCTTTTGTGAACAGGACTTTTCGTGTTCCCTCTTCCGGGTGATTCGGATTGTTAGGCAATTCGAACCATTCCTGTTTGTCGTCCGGATAATTGCTCACGATGACCTTGATCGGGTGCTTGATCGCAATTCTGCGGGGAGCCTTATCATTCAATTCATCCCGGATGCAGGCTTCCATCATGGAAATATCGACGATACTGTCCGCTTTTGCGACACCTGCTGCCTCAACGAACGAGAAAATGGATGAAGGCGTGTAGCCTCTCCTGCGCAATCCGCACAACGTCGGCAGTCTGGGATCATCCCATCCGTCGGCGATTCCCGTTTCGACGAGTTTTCTCAAATAGCGCTTGCTCATGACCGTGTAGGTCATATTCAAACGGGCAAATTCTCTTTGCTTCGGAGGGATCTGCCCTGCTTTCACGATCCCGGAGTTCTCAATGACCCATTCGTAAAGCGGGCGATGATTTTCAAATTCCAGAGAACACAAGGAATGTGTGATCCCTTCGATCGCATCCTGAATCGGGTGAGCAAAATCATATAACGGGTAAACGCACCATTTGTTGCCCTGCCTGTGATGATGCGC
>CADBRS010000106.1 GCA_902797125.1 uncultured Ruminococcus sp. | reverse complement strand
GTGATGCCGCTGCCTCCGGCCAGACAAACCAGCTGTTTGCTGTCCCTGAGTTTTTCATATCCGAAAGTACCCATGGGAGCTGACAGTTCCAACCTGTCGCCGGGTTTCCAATTCTCATGTGCATAAAGCGAAGTCTGTCCGTTCGGGACCGCCTTGACGGCGATCAGCAGATTAGGATCGGAAGGAGACGAACAGATCGAATAGGGTCTGGCGCTCAGCAACTGTCCGATCTGATACCTGACAGAAATAAACTGTCCGGGAAAAAAAGGTGCGAAGACCTTCGTCCCACGGGATTCATCCGGGGCAAGCGTATATAAACGGATGTCCCTGGAAACATCTTTCATATCCAGGATCGTGGCATATTGAACGGAAGGATGCAAAATTCCGGCCAGCTCGTTTGGCTGGAAACTGTAATCATTTTTACCGGGTTCGGCATCGGCAATGGCCCGTTCTCTTTCCGAACTCAAAGTCACATATTTTTTGATACTCAACCGACTCATTCCGACTGCCGCCTCACTCTTTCCCGAGTTCCAGATCACGGATGATCCGCTCGGTCTGTTTGACGCCGGACAAATATGTACTGGAATAACCGTCTCCGTTATTCCCGTGCGCCCCGGCGAATGTCAAGCCCGGGATCTGATGATCTTCTCCGCTGTGCATGGTGCGGAACATGGACACGTCCCAACCGCCCATCAGATAGCCGTAAGGGGTCCCGAACGGAGTCCCCAGATATCGGGCAAACGTTGCAGGCGTGCAGATCTCGATCTCTTCGATATGATCCCGTATGTCGATATGCAGAGCCCTCTCAGCCCGCTCGATCAGGATCTTTGCAAAATCGCTTTTGGCGTTAAAGTAGTTCTCTGCCCCCAAACCGTCCTCTGCTTCTGCTTCACGCAGGGCTGTGATGTAGACCAGCGACGTGCCTTCGGGAGAAGCGTCCGGAACAGCGTTGCTCAAAAAATTGATGATCAAAGGCGTCGTTTCGAAAGATGCCATGTCAAGGTACTGCCGGACCGGGTCGCTGCTCTGATTGATGAAGACCGTATAATCCCGGATTCCCAGATCCTCCACGGATCTGTTCAATCCCAGATAGACGGTATAGAATTTGGGGCCGAAGCGCCGGGCCGCGGAAAGTTTCAGATCTTTCAAAGGGATTTGCTCCTTCGGCATCATGCCCGCGTAAATACGTTCAGGGAACGCGTTGGAAACGACCGCAGACGCGTGGAAAGTCAGGTCCCCGGCACCCACGCCGGACACCTTCCCATCGTCGAACAGCAACCGGTCTGCCTCGGTATGATAGCGGATATGGCCTCCTTTTTTAAGGATGGCATCCTCCAGTGCACAGGACAGAGCATACGACCGACGTTTGGGAATCGCAGGGGCACTCCGCATGTATCCTTCGAACATGGCCAGGTAGATCATCATATCCAATGAATCGGGCGACGAACCCAGATAGGGCCAGTAGGTGCAGAAGATGGACCGGGCTTTTTCCGGCATTTCGAAACTGTTCAGCACGTCGAGGACCGAATACGTGGACGCCTTGATAAAATCCCGGTGTCTCAAAAGGGTCCACAATTTGTTTTGCTTCCCTTTCGAAAAATAGGCAACGGCGTCTGTGATCGAACGGATCAGGTCATATACTTTGGAAAGGCTCGGTCCGGCATCCGGCACCGCTTCAAGGATCGAATCGTAAAAGCCCTGTAAGCCGGACCGGATCACGACGTCATATCCGTTTTCGTCCAGTGTGATGGCGCGGAACGCTTCGGGCAGACTGACAAAGGACTCTTTGATCCCATACCGGTCAAATAGTTCGTTCAACGGTCCGGGATTGTCTTCAGTACCCACGAATGCCAACTCGTGGAGACTGGCCTCGAACTCAAACCGGCCCCGTTTGAAGGAAACGGCACACCCGCCCGGATACAGATTCTTTTCTAAAACCAAAACGGACAGTCCTCTGTCTAAAGCGGTCAGTGCGGCCGTCAGACCGGCATTCCCGGCTCCGATCACGATCAGATCGTATGAATTGTCTTCTGTCCGTTCTCTCATCGAAATACCTCGGGGATACCAAAGCCGTATCTTCCCGCATTCTCCATTCCGCCAGCATTGTTCGCGAGTGTTCCAACACCCGTGAATAAATAGAGTTTTTTCTATATTTCATTATATAGTTGGAGGTCGCACTTGTCAAGGAAAACAGCCGTGCAAGTCCCTTTTGTCATCGGGGAATTCCATGAACTGACCGGACTGACGGCGCCCTTGCGAACCACGTTGCACCTGCCATCAACGGCCCCCCTATTCCCTGCCTTGTTCATTTTGACCAATTTAAGGAAACTATTTTTGGTGAAATAGTTTCTTGAAAAGCCTTTCCGTTACTGATATACTGTACTTGAAACTGAAAAAGGAACGATCTATATATGTCTAAGCCCGCCCAAAACCCGGAAATTGTCCGAACACAGATCCTGAACGCAACGATACCGCTGTTCAGTACAAAAGGATTCAAACTGACCATGGATGAAATCGCCATGTCTGCCCGGATCAGCAAAAAAACGATCTATCAGGCTTTTCCGAAAAAGGAAGATCTCTTCCACGCGATGGTTGACTATATCTTCGACGATATCCAGCAAGGAAAAACGAGGATCTTTGAACGAAAGGACCTGAGCCCTGATGAAAAGCTGGTTCTGTCCCTGAACGTGATGGGAGAAAAACTTGAAAACGTCGATCTGTCCAAACTGCATGTGCTGAAAGAACGCTACCCGGACGTATATGCCCATGTGGCCGTCAGGCTGCAGACAGGATGGGAACAAACTTTTGAGATCATGGAAGAAGGCATCCGGATCGGTTTGTTCAGGCCCTTCCGGATCGAGATCTTCAAACTCATGCTGGAATCGACCCTGGAACAGTTCTTCCAGAACGATTTTCTGGGCCAAAACGGAATCACATATGATCAGGCCCTTCATGAAGTGGTAGAACTGCTGATGAAAGGCATAGACAAACAGACGGCTCAATGAGCTCTCATTCATTCACTCGGAGGAAAAAATGAACCAGCAGGACAATATGATTTTCGGCAATCCGATCCGTTCGAAAGACGTCAGGAGCGCCGAAACCTCTAAAAACAAGTACGCCAAACGGTTCGGAGACGATTCTGCATCCAGTTATCCGGTTTCCACACGTGAAAACCCCTGCCTGGGCCAGTTTTTGAACCTGCAGGAGATCCGGATAGGCGAAGAAGGCCCCGCACTCCCTGAAAAAACGGATCAGGCGCTGATCATCGGCAACATCCGCATGGGCTTCGGCCATTACAGGATTTCGATCGCCATGGCCTCGGCCGCGCATGCCAAGGGATTCGTTCCCTACTGGATGGATCTGAATTCATATCCGCAAACCACCTGCACGAAGGTGATCGGTCACCAGAACGATCTCTATTCCAAGGCTTCCCGGATCTCGCAGAAAAGCAAACTCTTCAATCAGTGGTTCTGGGAGCCCCTGAATTACGAGGGATTCAGACAGCTTTCGTACAATGCGAAAGACCAGAAAAACGCCGAACTGATGGCCCCGGTTTTCAAAAACGTACCTAAGGACATCCCCCTGATCGGGACGCACGTCTGGCCGGCTCAGGCCGCGATCCACGCCGGCATGAAATATGTCGTCAACGCGATCCCGGACAACTGGCCTATGGCCTTGCATCTGGCCGAAGGCAGTCTGCACACCGTCCAGACGCATTATGCGTATCAGGGATACAAGATCCTGAACGGGATGCAGAAAGAAGATGTTCTGAATCCCATGCCGGACGAAAGCCTCATCTATACCGGACACTACGTGGACCACGAACTCGTTTCCAACATCGGTCCGGACTGTGACGCCCGCGTCGAGAGAGCCAAGAGCAAAGGGCCGATCCGGTTCCTGCTCACGATCGGGGGAGCCGGCGCGCAAAGAGAGATCTTTGCTTCGATCATCTCCCATCTGCTGCCCCGGATCAAATCCGGACGTGCCGTTCTTTTTGTCAACGTGGGAGACTACAAAAACGTCTGGGACGAACTGACCGGATCTATTCCCGAATTAAATGATCTTTCAGAGACCCATTTCGACAACTGGACGGACACCTGCAGCTTTGCAGAAAAGGCGTTGACCGAAGACGTCCGCGGCATCCATGCATTTTATCATCAGGATATTTTCCAGGCGGTTTATGCCACCAATCTGCTCATGAGATGTACAGACGTTCTCGTCACCAAGCCCAGTGAACTCTCCTTCTACCCCGTTCCGAAACTGTTCATCCGAAGGATCGGAGGTCATGAACAGTGGGGCGCTGTCCATTCGGCTGAAATAGGCGACGGCACGCTCGAGTGCCGCGATATCCCGCACACGCTTCAGATGGTCGACCTGTTTTGCGAAGACGGAGCATTCCTCAAGGGCATGTGCGACAATATCCGCGCCAACCGGGAATTCGGCATCTATGACGGCGCATACAAAGTCGTCGAGGAAGCCGTCAAACTGAAGAATAACTTTAATTGAACACAAATACTGAACATTTTTAGAATCGGAGGCAGTCATGTCAACAAGTACTAGCAAGAAGCCCATCACGAACAAACTCTTGTGGATCTTTGCCGTAGGACAATTCGGCTGGTCCCTTTTGTCGGGCATCATTTCCACCTGGTTGGTCCATCTGTATACCGGCGTCCATACGGCCGGAAGCACGAACGGGATCTTTGGCAGCCTGATCACCCAAAGCCCGCTGTTCGCGTCTATCACGCTGTTCGGACTGATCACGGCGGTCGGACGTATTTTCGATGCAGTCACAGACCCACTGATCGCAGGCCTTTCGGACAGAGCCAAATTCAAGGGCGGACGGCGCATTCCTTTCATGCGCTGGATCGCGATTCCTTTCGCGGCCGTGACGGTCGGAGTTTTCGTGCTCCCTCAAACAGCGTCCGTCAGCGCCAACAACGTCATCATTTTCGTGTTGCTGATGCTGTTCTATCTGTTCATGACGATTTATTGCACCCCTTACAATGCATTGATCGCAGAACTCGGCGACACGCAAAAGCACCGTATCAACGTATCGACCTATATCTCTTTCACCTACATCGCAGGTTTTTCACTGGCCACCCTGATCCCCTCTCTGGCCGGCATGCTTGAGGGTGTCGCTGGAAGTCAGGAAAACGCGATCCGGATCGCGATCGGCATCATGTGCGCAGTCGCTGGAATCGCCATGATGATCCCTGCGTTTGTCATCAAAGAGAGAGATTACATCGATGCAAATCCCGTCAAATCTCCGATTTTCAGTTCTTTGATCAAATCCTACAAGAACCCGCAGTTCCGCCGCTTCGTGTATGCGGACGTGATCTATTTCTTCGCCGTCACTCTGTTCCAGACTGGTCTTGCAGACTTTGAGACCCGGCTGATGCTGATCCCGTCGGATAACACCTTTTTACTGACCGTTATCATGACAGTCGTTTCACTGCTGCTCTACCCGGCGGTCAACAAACTGGCTCCGAAACTCGGGAAAAAGCGGATGATCATCGCAGGCTTCTTTGCCTATTCGGTCGTTTTCCTGATCACCGCATTGAGCGGTACGGGCATGATCTGGGGCATCATCGTTGCCGTCACGGCAGGTGTTCCGATGGCCATTTTAGGCATCCTTCCCCAGGCTTGCGTCGCAGACGTATCTGAACTGAACACGCTTGAGACCGGCGAGGACCGGAGCGGCATGTTCTTTGCAGCCCGGACTTTCGCTATGAAAATGGGCCAGGCCCTTTCCATGGTCATCTATACGTCCATCACCGCTGCCGCAGTCGCCATCGTGAAAGCGAACACCGACGAATCCGGCGTGGAGACCCTGACTTCCGAACTGGCTCACCAGATCATGGGACCTTACCGCATCGTGGCTTTCGTCGCCACAGGCGCATGTCTGCTCGGCGCTTTGATCTTCTTCCTCTACAATGAAAAAGACATCATGAAGAAGATCGACTCCTATAAATCCGAAAAAACCGAGTCTGCTCCCGAGACGCCCGCAGAGGACGCGCAATGAAACCTGCTGAAAAGGTCTTGAAAGCCATTTGGCCTTTGGCATATTCAGAGCAGGAAACGGAACAAAGATACACCCTGACCGTCTCCCCCGCAGCCGATGCGGATCTTTCCCTTCACCAGGAAGGCGAAGAAGGGCTGATTGAGATCTCGGCCGCATTCCCGTTCGATTTTCAAAAACAGGATCTGCTCTTTCTGAATGGGTATCAAAGCTGGACATATTCACCGGAACGGACACTCAAGGAATTCGACCGGAGCATGAAATTCTGCCCGAAATCCTTGGATTTCAGATTTGGTTTTTCCCGCTACGGAGATGACCATTTTGTTCCCCGTACCAGCAAAAAAGAGCTGAAGGGTGGTTACCGGAAAGGCTATTCGTACGCCTATGTCAGGCGGGGAGATGAATACTATCTCTTCGCCTCTCTGGCGGAAGATACCGGGTTTACCCGGATCATTTTCATGACCGGTGAATCGAAGATCGTCTTCAAAAAGGATTGCCATCACAGGGCTCTTCAAAAGGACGAGCGCTACCTGGCGCTGGATCTCTTTTTCGCGCACGGCACCGAGCAGGAGGTATTTGACCTCTGGTTTGAAGCCCTTCATGTCGAGCCGGTCTGCCGTTCCAAAAAGACAGGATATACGAGCTGGTACAACTATTACCAGAATATCAGCGAACCGCTGATCATCCGGGATCTGGAAGGCATGCACAATCTGCAAAAAAAGCCTGACATCTTCCAGATCGACGACGGGTTCGAAACATTTGTCGGCGACTGGTTCGACGTCGATCCCGTCAAGTTTCCGAACGGACTGGAGCCGATCGCCCGCAAGATCGTCGCAGACGGATTCAAAGCAGGCCTCTGGCTCTCTCCCTTTGTATGTGAAAAGAAATCCAAACTGTTCGCCGAACACCCGGACTGGCTGCAGCGCAAAAACGGAGAGCCGGTTTTCACCGGCGGCAACTGGAGCGGCGCATATGCACTCGATCCGTACCACCCGGAAGTCAGGGACTATATCCGTTCTGTCGTAGATCACTACAAAAAGATGGGCTTTAGTCTTTTCAAACTGGACTTTCTGTACGGCGCCTGCATGACATCCCGGCCGGACAAAACACGCGGCGAGATCATGAGCGACGCGATGTCCTTCTTGCGGG
>CADBRS010000105.1 GCA_902797125.1 uncultured Ruminococcus sp. | reverse complement strand
GGCTTGATGCCTCCGTCGACTTGGATCATCAGATCCGGGTTCTTATCGAGGGAAGCTTTTTTGAGTTTGCGGATCTTGGGGACCATATCAGCCATGAAGGACTGATTGGACTTGCCCGGCCGGACGGTCATGATCAAAGCCAGGTCGATTTGAGAAATGACAGGGAAGATCACTTCGACCGGTGTTTCAGGGGAAACAGCCAGACCTGCACGGACATGTTTGGACTTGAGATAGGACAAGACCGCCTTCGGATTGTTACAGCTTTCGTAGTGGATCGTGATGGAATCCGCGCCTGCATCGATGAATGCGTCGATCAGATGCATGGGATCGTTGACCATCAGGTGGACGTCAAAGAAGAGGTCCGTGGTCTTTCTCAATGAAGCGACAACGGGCGGGCCGAACGTCATATTCGGTACGAAGATGGAGTCCATGATATCCAGATGAAGCATTTTGACGCCGGCGTCGGTCAGCTCTCTGATCTTGTCGCCCAAATGGGCGAAATCTGCTGACAGGATCGAAGCGGCGATAATTGGCTTGATAGGCATAATTGATCCTTTCTTTACTCGATCAGAATGACGGCCTGGGCCGCGATCCCTTCAAGGGATCCGGTAAAACCGAGACCTTCCTCAGTCGTTGCCTTCACGTTGACCCGGTCCGGGTCGATCCCGAAGGCGGAGGCAAGATTGCTTTTCATTTGCGGAATGAAAGGAGCCAGTTTGGGCTTTTGCGCGATGACCGTGGCGTCGATATTGATGACTTTATATCCGCGGTCTTTGAGCATATCCGAGACACGGCGGCAAAGGATCATGCTATCGATACCAGCATAGGCGGGATCTTTGTCCGGAAAATGGACACCGATGTCGCCCAGCGCTGCGGCTCCGAGAGCCGCGTCCATGACGGCATGGGTCAGCACATCCGCGTCGCTGTGTCCCAAAAGACCTTTTTCAAACGGTATGTCGACGCCGCCCAGGACCAGCTTTCTTCCTTCAGTCAGTCTGTGGACGTCGTATCCTTGTCCGATTCGCATGGTGATTGATCCTTTCTGAAAGACAATACGGCTTGCGCCAAAACGAGATCGAGCGGTGTCGTGATCTTCAGATTCTCACGTCCCACATCCACCATCTTGACGGGGTGTTCGATCCGCTCCACGAGCGCATTGTCGTCTGTTGCCTCAAAACCGTCTTTTTCTGCGCTGTAGGCTGCGGCCATGTAGAGCGCATATTTGAAGGCCTGAGGCGTCTGGGCCATCCAGACGTTTTTGCGGTCGGGTGTCTCCTGCACATAGCCCTGCGCATCCGTGATCTTCACGGTATCTACGGAAGGGAACGCGGCAGAGGCGGCATCCGTTCGGTATGCCTCAGTCAGGACCCGGTCGATCCACTCGGGTTTGGTCAGGCACCGTGCGCCGTCCGCAATGGCGATATATTTGAATTTCTTTTCTTCGCGTCTGCGCCCGATTTCATCCAGTGCATTCCTAACGGAGATCTGGCGGTTCGGGCCGCCTTCGATCACGGCGTGGATCTTTCCGATATGCCAGTTTTCGATCAGTTCCTGTACGGCCTGGATCGAATCCTTGCGCGTCACGACGATGATTGCGTCCACGAAGGAAGCATGGGCATAATTTTCAAGCGTGTGGACCAAAACGGGTTTTCCGCACAGATCGGCAAACAGTTTGTCCGTTCCGCTCATGCGGGAAGAGGAACCGGCTGCTGCGATCACGGCGAGTGTTTCCGGATGATTTCTCATTTTTCAAGATCCATGAGCATGTCGACGCGCAATTGATGGCGTCCGCCGGCAAACTCTGTATTGATGAAAGCGTCTACCATGTCTTCCGCGGTACCCGGTCCGATGACGCGGGCGCCGAAGCAGAGGACGTTGGCATCGTTATGCTCTCTGGTCAAACGGGCCGAATAGGAATCCGAGCAGCATGCGGCGCGGATGCCCCGGCACTTATTGGCAGCCATGGACATGCCGATCCCCGTTCCGCAGATCAGGATCCCGAGCTTAAATTCGCCGGATTGGATCTTTTGGCACAAAGCCTTGGCAAATTCGGGATAATGACAGGAATCTTTGGAATACGTCCCGACGTCCAGGACTTCGAGGCCCAAGGATTTCAGGTGAGCGATGATTTCCTGTTTCAGATCATAGCCTGCGTGGTCCGATCCGATGACGATTTTCTGTACGATGGCCATAGTTAAACCTCATTTCTGGGATTGGGCGGCTTCTGCGACCGCTTTGAGTTTTTCGAGTCTTTCCCGTTCTGCCTGTGGCATCCGCAGGTAGGAGGGGCATAAGGAAATGTCTGTATGCTCTTTGCCGTCTGAAAGTGTGCGGAGCGCCACACGGGCGACTGCCGCGGCATCCGCATGGCAATGAGCCGTGTGAACGTGCTCGGGCTTGCATTTTGAGAAAAGGGAGAGGCAATCCGGCACATTTTCTCCGATCAGGTAGACCGGCTTCTGGAGAGATGCGAGTTCTTCGTCCAGTTCGGAGAGGGGAAGCACCCTGTCCTCGGTCAG
>CADBRS010000104.1 GCA_902797125.1 uncultured Ruminococcus sp. | reverse complement strand
ATGATCGGAGTGACAGGATTCGAACCTGCGGCATCTTGGTCCCAAACCAAGCGCTCTACCATCTGAGCCACACCCCGATCTTATAATGAGTCCAGACTGCCAAACGGGGGCCTGTTGTCTCGCAACGCCATTAATTATAACCGCTTATCTATAACAAGTCAAGTAAAAGATTCCGGGTCTGTGTCCGACGGGTCGGCTTCTTCCCTATCCTTTTTCTTTTTGTCGGAACCAAAATGCCCGGCAAGAAAAACAACCATGAATGCAACTGCGAAATAACCCAAGACCGCAAACAGCAAATCCACAAAAAGATGCTCGAGAAGGATCACCCAGGGCTTGTACAGATAGTCGACAAGAACAGTGGCAAAATAGTAGAGCCAAATGACCGTTTTCACCGCGACTACGGTCAAAGAACAAATGAGCGCACACGTCAGGAGAGGATTTGCAAAATCAACGATGTGCCGGTAAGGAAGATAGGTTCCGTTTTGAAAAGGGGAACCTTTTTGTTCGTGCTTTTTCCGGGAGGCTATGATGATCCCACAGATCACGATTGGCAATCCCAGCAAAGCTATCTCAAGCCCTATGTTTTGAACGATCAATAGCAGGTCTGCGACCCAGTTGTAGGCCCCGTCGACGATCCAGGAAACTGAAAAGTTGGCGATGTATTTGATGACTGTCAAGGCACCTATCGAAATAAACGCAAAAACGGAATCACGCGCTCCTCTCTTCCAAAGGCAGGTGATCGCAAGTGCAAAAGCAATCCAAAAAACGGCCAGTTCGATCAGCTGATAACTGATCTCCAAAACATAAATCCAAAAATCGCTGACGCCGAACGTTACATCGGTGGCCAATTTTGTCGTCAGATAAACCAGAAAAATATAGAGGCCCACCATAATCAAAGAAACGATCCAGTATAAACCTATCATCCTTTTATAGCGAGTATTTTCCATGTTTTTCCTCCGTCAAAAAAAGTCCGGACAGGTCCGGACTGGTGGAGACAAGGAGACTTGAACTCTTGACCTCACGGATGTGAACCGTGCGCTCTAACCAACTGAGCTATGCCTCCAAACAGTCCTTATCCTATCACTTAAATGCCTTTTTGTCAAGGCATTCGAACCAAAAAACAAAATCTTCACTGTAGCATGTTGAAAATCGATATCTGAGCCGTTTCATCCAATCCGTTCAAAACCTGATTGCGCGTCAGGACCTCGATCACCGTTTTGGTGACGCCGGACCTTTTGGCCAGATCCTGAATGGACGTAAAAGGCGCTTCCTCCCTGGCTTTCACGATGCTCTTCGCGGCATTTTCTCCGACTCCCGGCAGAGATGAGAAAGGCATGCGGACGGCGCCGTGATCCGGTTTAAACTCCGTAGCTTCGGATTTGTCCCGATCCACGGGGAGGAACCTGATCCCCCTCGCATAGGCCTCGTTGACCAGTTGGAGAGTTGGCAAGCTGTCCTGCTCCTTAGGCGAAGCATCCTTCCCTGCCTTCTCTATCCGATAGATCTCTTCCTGAACAGCCCGCTTGCCCCGGATGACGATCTGTGCGTCGAAACCGCCGGGCTGAACCGTGAACATGGCGCAATAAAATGCCAGTGGCTCATGCAGCTTGTACCATGCCAGCCGGATGGCGGACATATCGTAAGCTGCCGCATGTGCTTTCGGGAACATGTATTTGATCTTCTTGCAGGAAGCGATATACCAATCCGGAACACCCACTGACCGCATTTCCTGTTCAAATTCAGGGGTCAGGCCTTTGGCTTTACGAACCATCTCCATGATGCTGAAGGCGTGAGAGGACTCCACCCCGTAGCGAATCAGTTCGATCATGATCGAATCACGGGTCCCGATGACTTCCGAAATCGTACAGGTGCCGTCCCGGATCAGATCCTGGGCATTATTGGTCCAAACGTCGGTCCCATGAGAAAGTCCTGAGATCTGGATCAGATCCGAAAACGATTGCGGTTTGGATTCCTGAAGCATCCGGATCACGAATTTGGTGCCCAGTTCAGGCAGACCCAACGTCCCCAGCGGGCAGTCGATATCCTCAGGCGTTACGCCCAGAGGCTCGGTCCCTAAAAAGAGCTGATAAATCGACCGGTCGTTCATGGGCACGTCCAAAACGCTGGTCCCTGTATATTTTTCCAGGTACTTGTACTTGGTCGGAATATCGTGACCGAGTTCGTCCAACTTCAAAAGGGTGTCATGCAGATAGGAGAACGTGAAATGCGTGGTGACGATATCCGAATTCGGATCGTCTGCCGGATGCTGGACCGGGCAGAAATCGTAGATCTCATATTCCTTCGGTACGACCACGATGCCGCCTGGATGCTGCCCTGTCGTTCTTTTGACGCCCGTACAGTGCTCGACCATCCGGTCGACTTCGGCCCGGGGCAAGGAGATGCCTTTATCCTCCAGATACTTCACAACGTACCCATATGCGGTTTTGGCGGCGATCACGCCGATCGTCCCAGCGCGGAACACGTTTTCAGCGCCGAAAAGCGTTTCTGTGTATTTATGGACTCGGCCTTGGACTTCTCCGGAGAAGTTCAGATCGATATCCGGTGACTTGTCCCCATGGAAACCGAGGAAGGTCTCAAAGGGTATGTCATGGCCGTCATAATTGAGTTTGGCTCCGCAACGCGGACAGGTCGCGTCGGGCAGATCGAACCCGGAACGGACGCCGTTTTTCTCCGCTGTCTCGAAATCTGAATACTGGCATTTGGGGCAATAGTAATGAGGCTTTAACGGGTTGACTTCGGAAATGCCTGCGAAAAAGGCCACGCATGAAGAACCGACAGAACCTCTGGAACCTACGAGATAGCCCTGACTCTCGCTGTACTGGACCAGTTTTTGAGCAATCATATAGAGCACGGCAAAACCGTTTGAAATGATGGAAGTCAGTTCTTTGTTCAGTCTGTTCTCCACATATTCAGGCAAAGGATCGCCGTACAACTTTTTGGCTCTCTCATAGCAGATGCGCTGAAGATCCTCTTCCGCGCCATCCATCTTGGGCGTGAAAGATCCTTCCGGGAACGGCCGGATGCCCTCTTCGCAAAGATCCGCAATGCGATTGGTATTCGTCACGACAACTTCGAAGGCTTTTTCTTCTCCGAGATAGGAGAATTCCTCCAGCATCTCTTCCGTCGTTCGCAGATACAGATGGCAGTCCCTGTCCGCATCCTTGTATTTCTGACCGGCCAGCAGGATCTTTCGGAAGATCTCATCCTCGTCGTTCAGAAAATGCGCGTCGCATGTCGCACAGACAGGTTTTCCGTACTTTTCACCCAGCCTGACGATCTGGCGGTTCAACTCTCTGAGTCCTTCCTCATCCGCGACCCTGCCTTCCTCGATCAGGAAGCGGTTGTTGGAAATCGGCTGGATCTCCAGATAATCGTAGAAAGAGACGATCTCTTCGATCTCGCTCTCGGACTTGCCTTCCAGTACGGCTCTGAACAGCTCACCGGCTTCACATGCAGAGCCTACGATCAATCCTTCTCTGTATTTTTCCAGGAGCGTTTTCGGGATCCTGGGTCTTTTATTGAAATAGTCCAGATAGCTGGCCGAAACGAGCCTATAGAGGTTTTTTAAACCCACCTTGTTCCTGACAAGCAGGATCTGGTGATACGTATTCATCTTCTTAGGATCGAATGCGTTGGCCATCTCTTCTTTGAGCTGAGAGAAACGAATCAGTTTTTCACTCTTCATTTCATCGATCATCTTCAGCCAAATCAGGGCCAGAGCCCGCGCATCATCCGAGGCTCTGTGATGATGGAACGAGTCGATCCGGTAGTACTCGGCCACCGTATCCAACTTATGATTCTTGAGTGAGGGATTTAAAAAGCGGGACATCGGAACCGTGTCCAGATAAGGATACGGAAAAGGCATACCCAGTCTTTGGGCGGCAGTGCGGACAAAACCCGTGTCGAAAGGAGCATTGTGGGCGATCAGGAGCTTCGGTTTCTTGCCGGATTCCGCAGGCCCGATGAAATCAAAAAACAATTTGAGCGCTTCATCGACCGAAGGGGCATCCTGAACCATCTCATCCGTGATGGACGTCAGTTCGGTGATCTTTTCCGGGATATGGATCCCCGGATTGACGAACGTGTCGAATTCGTCCAGCACATGGCCGTTTTTGATCCTGACCGCACCGATCTCGATGATATGGTCATTGATATGATCGAAACCCGTGGTCTCGATATCGAAAGCGATCGATTCCTGATTCAGTTCGTCCTCACTGTCTCCCGTAATGGCCGAAGCGGTATCGTTGACGAAATATGATTCGATCCCCCAGATCACCTTCTGCTTCAGTTTGGCGCTCGGGCCCATGGCTTCCTGATAGCCCTGGACGGTGCCGTGATCCGTGATGGCAATAGCGGGCATGCCCCAGTCATGAGCCGTCTGAACGGCGGTCTCGGGAGGAATCAGCGCGTCCATGTTGGACATTGTCGTGTGCAGATGCAGTTCGACCCGCTTCTTGGGCGACTCGTCTTTGCGCAAAATCTTTTGGATCTTCTGGATGCTGTTCACGAAGAACGTGAGATCCGGACTGATCCCGTCCTTCCTCTGTTCATGTTTGGCAAAGCCGTGCAGCGCAACCGACGTGCCCGGCGTGAGCACTTTCAAAAGCTTTTTGGCGTCGTTTTCCGTCTGATTCATGATCTTGGCTTCCATCGAAGACGTGCCGTCATAGAGACAGAACGAGACGACGAACAGATCCGAATTCCTTTTGGAGTCCGAGGAGGCGGAAAAGATCTCGCCCAGGATCACGAGATTTCTGCCGGGTTTATCCAGCTTGGCGATCGGGACCGGGAGAACGGGAAAAGACTCGCCGAACAGCTGTTCAGGCTCGGACCAGTCGAAAACGGATGATCCGTTTTTGATCCGTGTCTCGGAGATGATTTCCTCTTCGGCGATCGGCAACACGGACATGCGCCTTTCCCCGGAAGAGGCTGGTGCCTCCGCCTTTTTTGGAGTCTGCATGCCGGACTCATAGGATGCCTTTTGCAGCATCAATTCCCTGTCCAGATCCTCCAGTTGACGGGAAATCGCCTTCGCGCTTTCATCCTCCGGACCCTTGGACACGATCACGTCATAATCCAGGCCGAATTCCAGCCGGATGATATTGGAGATCACTCCGGGCGTTTTCGCGTCCGTGATGAACTGGGCCGCATAATTGGCAAACGGTATCGTGATCTCGATCTCCTTGTCCGAGATCACGTAACTTGCATGGTCAAAGAATCCCTTGGCCACGATCCCGACACGTTCGGTCTCCTTCAGGATCTCTTTGAAATAGCCGGGATTCTGCATAAAGAGTTCCGCTCTGTAATGCGGAAAAAGCCTGATACTTCTCAAGTCGTAGAATGACTTGATCTCATTTTCAAGTTCGTAAAGACGTCCCTTGGAAATGATCGTTTCAGGCTCAATAAACACTTCTATAGAGTTTCTAACTTTATCGATACGGACATTCGACACGCGCATGTCCTCAAAAGATTTAAAATGGCTGTCCGTCGTCAGGGCATAGTAGCGCTTAAAAACGGACCCTATGGTACGTTCGTTTTCCATGATT
>CADBRS010000103.1 GCA_902797125.1 uncultured Ruminococcus sp. | reverse complement strand
ACTCTGCTCATTTATTATGCTGTTCCGGTCAAATACCGGAACCTGGCCCTGCTGATCCTCAGCCTGATTTTTTATGCCTGGAGACCGGAAGAGCGCAAATATTTGATCCTGCTCGTGTCAACTTTTTCAATCGATTACGCCGCAGGCTGGCTCATCGCCCGGTTCAAACTGAAGGATCAGCCGAAAAAGGCAAAAATCACACTGATCCTTGCCGTCATTTTGAATCTCGGTTCGCTCGTCTTTTTCAAATACACGGACTTCATGATCCGGAACATTGCATCGATCCCGGCATTTTCCTCCCTCCAGCCGCTCGGCATTGCCTTTCCCTTAGGTATCTCTTTTTACACATTTCAGGCACTCTCATACGTCATAGACATTTATCGGGGCAAAGTTCAGCTCCAAAAGAATTATATCAAGTTCGGAACGTATGTCGTTTTGTTCCCTCAGTTGGTTGCTGGACCGATCATTCGTTATTCGGATATCGAGCATCAGCTAAACGATCGCCCGTACAGTGTCCCGCTTTTTGTTTCAGGCATACGGACATTCGTCTGCGGCTTGACGAAAAAGGTGGTTCTGGCGAACACAGCCGGTGCGCTCTGGACCCAAATCTATCAAATGCCTGATTCCCAGCTCACAACACTACTGGGCTGGCTGGGTCTGTTCATGTTTTCCATGCAGATTTATTTCGATTTTTCAGGCTATTCGGATATGGCCATCGGCTTAGGCAAAATGCTCGGTTTCTCATTCCCCGAGAACTTCAACTATCCCTACATCTCCAAGAGCATCACAGATTTTTGGAGGCGGTGGCATATTTCCCTCTCGACATGGTTCAAGGAATATGTCTACATTCCGCTGGGAGGAAACCGTGTCAAAATCCCCAAAATGTATCTCAATCTGTTTATCGTGTGGGTTTTAACAGGTTTTTGGCATGGCGCCGCATGGAATTTTCTCCTTTGGGGTCTCTACTTCTTCGTGATTCTGGCCGTTGAAAAGCTGTTTCTAGGAAAATTGCTGGAAAAGACTCCTACTTTCGTCCGCCACGGATATGCTATTCTCATGATCATGTTCGGATGGCTAATATTCGCTTTCGACGGAAGCGACGCGGGATTGACCCTTCCGGCATTCGGCAACTATTTCAGAACGCTGTTCGGATTCTCCGGAGCAGGGTTTACTTCCGGGCTCACCGCCTACGAATGGATCCGCAATATGATCTTTTCCATGATTTTGATCGCTGCGTGCCTCCCCGGTCCGAAACAATGGCTTCAGAAACTGAAGGCCCGCTATGTCTGGGCAGAGTGGGTCGAAAACATCCTTTGCATACTGGGTCTGGCGCTTTGCATCGGGTATCTGGCTGATTCTTCCTTCAATCCGTTCCTGTATTGGAAATTTTGATCCGTTCTTGGGCAACATGAAGACTCTTGCCTCTCGTTTTTGCAAAAAACTGCATTTTTTTGCTTTTTTGCGCCGAAATATGAATAATTTCTCATTTGATATTGCATTTCGGCCATTTTCGTGATATAATGCACCCTACATGACGTAGGGTGCTTTTTTGCATCCGGTCGTAGCTGTTCGGGAGGAGGATGGCGGATTTCTCCGTTGCACGATTTCAATGAATGATAATTTAGACAAACAGGCAAAAGAACTTGAGGCCAGTGATGATTTCAAGTCTCTTTTAACAAAAGCGGAGTCTGCATACGAGATCCCTCAAACTGCCTTCTCCAAATACAGAGTGAAGAGAGGCCTCAGGGAACCGGACGGATCCGGCGTCATGGTTGGAGTGACTCAGATCGGGCAAAGCCATGGTTATGTCATGAATGAAGGTGAAAAAACACCCGTCGAGGGCGTTCTCACATACCGCGGATACGATATGTGCGATCTGGTCCGCCACTTTTCCGAGGAAAACCGGTTTGGCTTCGAAGAGACCGCCTTTTTGCTGTTCTTCGGGCATCTTCCGTCCCCTGCCGAGTTGGAAGAATTCGACGCGGTGCTGGATGCAGCCCGTCATTTGCCGCCCCGGTTTACGGAAGACGTTCTCCTCCACTCCCCTTCAAAATCCATCATGAATAAAATGCAGCAGGGCGTGTTGGCGCTGTATGCTTATGATGAGAACCCTGACGATACTTCTCTTTCCAATATGCTCCGTCAGAGCATGGAACTTGTGGCCAGACTCCCGGTGATCGCAGCTCAGTCCTATGCCGTTTACCTGAATGCATTCTTCTACAAGAGTTTGACGATCCATAATCCGCGCAACGACTTGTCCACTGCCCAAAACTTTTTACGGGTTCTTCGTGCCAACAAGAGTTACACGGAGGAGGAAGCCCACCTGCTGGATCTTTGTCTGGTCATCCACGCCGAACACGGCGGTGGTAACTGCTCGACTTTTTCAACGCGCGTTCTGTCCTCTTCCGGGACTGATACCTATAGCGCTATCGCGGCGGGCATCGGTGCTTTGAAGGGTCCCCGTCACGGCGGTGCCAACATCAAAGTTCAGGAAATGTTCGACGATATCAAGGCTCACGTTTCGGATACCGCCAATGAGGATGAGGTCACCAGCTATTTGCTGAAAATACTGCAGGGTCAGGCCGGAGACGGAAGCGGTTTGATCTACGGCATGGGCCATGCCGTTTATACCAAATCAGATCCACGTGCCGTCATGCTCAAGACTTGCGCAAAGAAACTGGCTTACGACAAAGGCTACGGCAAAGATTTTGAACTCCTTGAAATGATCGAGCGGGTCACTCCAGGGCTCTTCCGGGCTTACAAAGGATCCACATCCGAAATGTGCGCCAATGTCGACCTTTATTCCGGTTTGGTTTACAGGATGCTGGACATCCCTGTGGAAATGTATACGCCTCTGTTCGCCATTGCCCGTGTCGCCGGGTGGTGCGCACACAGAATGGAAGAATACTGCACCGCGAAGAAAATCATCCGACCGGCATATAAGTGCATCGCACAACCCCACGAATACGAACCGCTGTCGGCTCGTGAATGAAAATACCGTTCCGCACCCGCAAAACACGGGTGCGTTTTTTTGTTGCGGTTTTTTGTCCCTTCCCCCGCCCGCAAAATCGTTCCGTCCACGTCTTGACTTTTGACGTTCGGTGCTGTATAATGTCATTTACTGAAGTATATAAACATCTTACGGGAGATTTTATATGAAAAAGTTTTTGCCTATTCTTTTGTGCATATGCATGCTGGGCTGCCTGCTCGCTTCCTGCGGAAGCAAAGCGGATGAAGAGACTTCCAGTTTGATTCACGAAAACGACGACTCCATCGTTACAGACGAAGGAACATTCTACTATGAACCGATCGATTCCGAAAGTGTAAGAATTACCGGATATCGTGGAAGTTATACTGCGCATGCCGTAACTGTTCCCGAAACAATAGATTCCAAGACTGTTGCCGCCATTGGCAATTCAGCATTTTATAACTATGCCAACCTGACCGGTGTTACGATCCCCCAGACCATCTTGGCCATCGAGAACTATGCGTTTGCAGGATGTGCCAATATTGAATCGATCGAATTGCCGGAGCATTTGACAAAAATCGGCGAAGGCGCTTTTTACGGCTGTTCCAAACTCGAGACATTGACGATGGGCGCAGAAGTTACCGATATCGGCAACTATGCTTTCAAGAACTGCACCGCCTTGAAGTCCTTTACTCTGTCAGCTGCACTGAAGACCATCGGAGATGCCGCTTTCAGCAACTGCGACGCCTTGACGGAGATCGTACTCCCCGAAGGTTTGGAAACAATCGGAAAACTTGCTTTCTATTACTGTCATGCATTAGCTTCCCTTTCCATTCCTGCGTCTGTCAATGCAATCGGTGAATATGCATTCCGCCAGGAACCGAAAAAGGATTTTGAAGAAGAAGATGAGACGACCGAAGAAGGCCCCGCCGCATATGTTGAGTTGGAGATCACCGTTGTTCCCGGTTCTTATGCAGATTTGTATATCTCGGGCAAATTAAATGAGGATGAAAGCGAAACAGAAAGCGACAAGGTCCAGGAGACCGAATCCGAGACCGAATCCGAACCGGAAACGGAAACGGAAACGGAAGAATCCAGCGGTTCTGAAGAATAATCCAACCAAAATTGCCAAACAAAAAAAGCAGGTCGTGACCTGCTTTTTTGTTTGCGCGTTCAATTATTTGACCAATTGAACTTTCATATAATTCTTTTTGCCCCTTCTGAGGACAACGCCTTCCTGCAGTTTTTCAGCAGAGAAAGTCGTTCTGATATCTGCGACTTTTTCACCGTCTGCGCTGACGCCTCCCTGTTCTACGGCACGTCTTGCATCGGAACGGGTCGTTACCAAACCGGATGAAACAAGCAACGTCAGGATATCCGCCTGCCCGTCTCTGAGAACATCCGAACTCAGTTCGGTTGTCGGGATGTCGCCTTCGGATCCGCTGCCGAACAAGGCCTGTGCACTCTGCTGAGCTTTTTCAGCTTCTTCAACTCCGTGAACGAGTTTGGTCAGTTCAAATGCCAATATCTCTTTGGCCTTGTTCAGTTGTGAACCTTCCCAATGGCTCATCGATTCAATTTCATCCATAGGCAAAAACGTCAGCATACGAATGCAGTTCAGAACGTCCGCATCCTCGACGTTTCTCCAGTACTGGTAGAAATCAAAGGGACTGGTTTTGTTCGGATCGAGCCAAACGGCGCCTGAAGCGGTCTTCCCCATCTTCTTTCCTTCGGAATTGAGCAGCAGCGTGATGGTCATGGCATATGCGTCTTTGCCGAGTTTCTTACGGATCAGCTCCGTACCGCCCAGCATGTTAGACCATTGATCGTCGCCGCCGAACTGCATATTGCATCCGTAGGTCTGATACAGATGGTAAAAGTCATAAGACTGCATGATCATGTAGTTGAACTCAAGGAACGAAAGACCCTTTTCCATTCTTTGCTTATAGCATTCAGCCCGAAGCATGTTGTTCACAGAGAAGCAAGCTCCCACTTCCCTCAACAGTTCGATGTAGTTCAGTTTCAATAGCCAATCCGCATTGTTGACCATAATGGCCTTGCCTTCGCCGAACTCGATGAATCTTTCCATCTGCTTGCGGAAACAGTCAACATTGTGCTGGATGATCTCCGGGGTCATCATGGAACGCATATCCGTTCTTCCGGAGGGGTCGCCTACGTATCCTGTTCCGCCTCCGATCAGCACGACCGGTTTGTTCCCTGCCATCTGGAGTCTCTTCATCAGGCATAAAGCCATAAAGTGACCCACATGAAGAGAATCTGCTGTCGGATCAAAACCAATGTAGAATGTGGCTTTCCCGGCATTGATCAAATCTTTGATTTTTTCCTCATCGGTAACCTGGGCAATCAAGCCTCTCGCTACCAGTTCATCATAAATCGTCATATTAACCTCGTGGTTTGAGTCGCGTGCATGCGACTCAAACCATATAACATTATTTGTGCCGTATTATACACCGAAAACATCATCCATGTCAAGGTGAGAATGGACGGTTGACGGGCCAAAGGCTGCAAAAAAGGAAAAAGGATCGGTTGACTTTTTTCCCCTTAAGCAGTACAATAGATTAGAGAATGGTGGCCGGCTGGCCACTTTACACACAGTTACCAATTACGAAAGGCTCACTTGCTATGTCAGAAAAAATCAGTTTGGTCGTCATGGCCGCAGGAATCGGATCCAGATTTGGGAAAGGTATCAAGCAATTGACACCGATGGGACCCAAGGGTGAGATCATCATGGACTACTCCATCTATGATGCGCTGAAAGCCGGTGTGGACCGCGTCGTCTTCATTATCCGGCACGATTTGGAAAACGATTTTAAAGAGATCATAGGCAACCGGATTGCCAAATATTGTCCCGTCGCTTATGCGTTTCAGGAAAAAGAGGACCTCCCCGCTCCCTTTACAGTTCCCGAAGGCAGGACCAAACCATGGGGTACCGGCCAAGCCATTTTATCCTGCAAAGAAATCGTTGACGGACCGTTCATCGTCATCAACGCAGATGATTATTACGGCAAGGGCGTTTTTGAAAACCTGGTCAATTTCCTGAAACAGACACCCGCAAAATCCAACGGACGTTTCAATTTCTGCATGAGCGGATACAAACTGAAAAACACGCTCAGCGACAACGGCGGCGTATCCCGCGGTGTCTGCAAAGTTTCCAAGGACGGTTATCTGGAATCCATCACAGAAACTCACCACATTGAAAAAACCGCTGCCGGGGCAGGATCTGTCCAGGACGACGGTTCCGTTCTTCCCCTCCCTCTTGATGCATCCGTTTCGATGAATATGTGGGGACTGACACCGGATGTTTTCCCTGTGCTTGAAAAGAAATTCGTATCTTTCCTGCAAAAAACGCCTGCAGACAATTTGAAGGCAGAATTCCTGCTTCCTACCATCCTGGATGAGATGCTGAAAGAAAACAAAGCAACGATCCGCGTCCTTCCGACCGATGCGGCCTGGTTCGGCGTCACCTATGCCGCCGACACGCCTGTCGTTCAGGAACAGTTCAAAAAACTTTGCGATGAGGGAGTTTATCCCGCCGGACTGTTCGGCAAAGCCTGATCTGCATGCTGGTTACCCGTTATCAAATTCAAACAGATCTGTTTCAAGGCCGGTATACCATCGCGATTTGCGGAGATCTGCACGACAAAAGCCGCAGTGGAAAGACCTGCATCAAGCATCTGGAACAGGTTCGCCCGGATTTGATCCTGTTGCCCGGAGACATCGTAGAAAACCATGCTTTTCCGCTGGGCTACGGGTTGGGGTTTCTAAAAACTCTAGCCTCAATGGCCCCGTGCTTCATGTCCCTTGGGAACCATGAAACAGGAGGCAGACATCATTTCATCCACGGCAAAGACATCATTCTGAGTTCAGACAGTGATTTCAAATCATTTCTTCAGTCGATCTCGGATACAGGTGTCAAGTTGCTGAACAACGAATATGTCTGTTTCGGCCCTCTGGTGATAGGTGGAGCTCCTTCCCCGCTGTGGAGAGATAGCGATCATCATCTGTTCACGAAAGAACCGGATCTAGGTTTTTTAAAAACTTTCAGTGAAACTCAGGGCTACAAGATTTTGCTCTTTCATCATCCCGAACTGTTTGAAAAGTATATCGCTTCATTTCCTGTCCAACTGACCCTTGCGGGCCACGCGCACGGAGGACAGGTTCGTCTGTTTGGAAAAGGCATCTATGCACCAGGTCAGGGTTTGTTCCCGAAACTGACTTCAGGAATACACACTTGTAATAATTTTCCAGACAGACAAATGATCATCACAAAAGGTCTGTCCAATAACACGCCTTTTCCCAGATTATTCAATCCGCCGGAATTAGTCGTATTATCGCTGATCGGAACTTAACATATTTAAAGGCCCTGCTTCATTTGCGAAGCAGGGCCTTGCTCTTATCTTTGATCAGCTTGTCGGTTCGACAAGGCCTAATTTTTCGTGGAATT
>CADBRS010000102.1 GCA_902797125.1 uncultured Ruminococcus sp. | reverse complement strand
TTGAACCGCCGGGAAGTCCCGGTCTGGCTCTATCAGACAAACGATCAGGCGCCGGTCCCGTTCTTTACGTCCACCAAAGGATACGGCATTTTAGTCGATACCGGTTCGTTTTCAGCTTTTGAGCGGGATACGTTCGGCACGACATTCTATACCGACAGCGTGCCCGCCGGAGATTTTTATTTCATGCTAACAGACCGCGCCGAGGACGCCGTCAAGGGATACCGCTATCTGACCGGCAGCGTTCCGATGATGCCCAAATGGCTGTTCGGATATACGCAAAGCAAGGAGCGGTATCAGTCGCAGCGCGAATTGCTATCCGTTTTGGCGGAATACCGCCGTCGCCGCGTCCCGATCGATCAGATCGTACAAGACTGGCAATACTGGAGGGAAGGCGTCTGGAGCGACAAATCTTTCGATCCGGCCCGGTTCCCGGATCCTTCGGGACTTTGCGAGGACGTGCATGCCATGCACGCGCACGTGATGATCTCGGTCTGGCCGAATACGAGGGGCGGGGACAATTTCCGTGAACTGTTCGACGAGAATGCATTGCTGTGCCGGGACGGAAGCGAGACGGATGGCATCGGAGGCGGCATCTACAATGCGTTCGATGCACACAGCCGCGACGTCTATTGGGGACAACTCTCAAGGGGCATTTTCCGCCACGGTTTTGACGCCTGGTGGTGCGACTGCAGCGAGCCGTTCGAAGATTTTTACGCGACCTACATGACACCCGAGGATCAGATGGTCCGGCTGGTCGAGAAATACAAGCGCTATTTTCCGAGCGACCGCATCAACCTGTTCTCATTGTGGCATTGCAAAAACATTTATGAACACCAGCGCGCCGAGACAGACAAAAAACGCGTGGTCAACCTCACGCGTTCGGGGTATGCGGGACAGCAAAGGTATTCCGGCATCGTCTGGAGCGGCGACATCGAAGGCTCTTTTGCCGAACTTCGTAAGCAGATCGCGGAGGGCCTGTCCTATTCGGCCTCCGGACTGCCTTACTGGTCGAACGATATCGGCGGTTTCTTCCCGGCGGAAGGGGATCGCCGCTTTAACGCGGGCTCCGATTATCATGCCGTGACGGATCCGGGCTACCGCGAACTCTATACCCGGTGGCTGGAATATGCCTGCTTTTTGCCGGTGATGCGTTCGCACGGAACGACATTCCCGCGTGAGATCTGGCAGTTCGGAGAACCGGGAGAGATGTTCTACGACGCGATCCTTCGCTACATCGAGCTGCGCTACCGCATGATCCCATACATTTATTCGACTGCATACGCAGTCAGCTTCGGGAATGAAAGCTTTTTGTACCCCCTGTCTTTCCTGTTCCCGGAGGACGAGCGGGCGAAGGACGTGGACGATTCTTTCTTCTTCGGAAAGGCGCTTTATGTGTGTCCCGTGACCGAACCGCAATACTACGAAGGGGCGGATGTCCCGATGAACGGCCCGCATAAAAGGGAAGTATATCTGCCTGCGGGAACCGATTTTTATGATTTTTATACCGGAGAAAGATATGCCGGCGGGCAGACGGTGATCTGTGACACGCCGATAGACCGGATCCCTGTGTTCGTGCGCGCGGGCAGCATCGTGCCGCTTTCGCCCGTCATGCAATATGCCGACGAGATCCCGGACGCGCCTTATGATGTGACGGTTTATCCGGGGCAGGACGGCACATTTGTCCTCTACGAAGATGCCGGAGACGGCTATGATTATGAAGAAGGCGCATATGCAACAGTCTCTTTTTCCTGGGATGACGCTAACAGCGTGCTGACGGTCGGACGCAGATCCGGAGATTTCCCGGGCATGATCCGGGAGCGGATGCTGAACATCCGGCTGCCGAGCGGAGAGGCGCAAACAGTCCTTTACAAGGGTAAAGAGATCCGGCTGCCGCTGTAAAAGATCATTTGGTACTTCGTGAAAAAAAGCGCGAAATGAATCAATATTTGTGGTATAATAAACAGGTTGAAAAGTTGACTTTGGAGGAGACGCATCATGAAAAAATTCATTGTTATTTTGCTCCTGCTCTGTATGACGGCAGCTCTTTTCGCTTCCTGCGGAAATAGCGCCGCAACTCCGGACGAAACAAAGAGCCCGGACGGGCAGGAATCCGGAACGGGAGAATCCCAGACCGAGACAGACAGCCAATCTGACCCGTCCGAAAGAGAGTTTATCCCGGACGGACTGAGAGATCAGGACTTTAAAGAGTTCGTGTTCAACATCATGTACTCACCCGCACGCGGACTGATGGTCATCAGTTTGCAGGACGCGCAGACCGGCGACCTCATCGAAGATACACTCTTCGAATGTTCTTCAGCAGTCGCAGAGCGGTTCAACATCATCTATGAGCGTACGGACGGCGGCGGTGATCATGACTTGGAAGGCAAGCTGGAAGCATCTGTGCTCAGCGGTAACCCGAACGAGTATTCCATGACGATCGGACACGACTATCTGACGGTCCGTAACTCCATGAAGGGGTATTATGCGGATCTGACGACCGGAGATGCGTTCGATTTTTCCAAGCCCTGGTGGCCTGAGAAGAATCTGCAGTCCACTTCTATCGGAAACAAGATGTATGTCGCGTCTTCCTATGTCAGCTATTCTCCGATGACCGGTGCCGGCATTCTCGCGTTCAACAAGAAGATGATGAACGACAGAAATCTTGTGGCTCCGTATGAGCAAGTGTTTGATAACGACTGGTATATGGAAGACCTGATCGAATACGCCGAGGAAGGTCAGAATGATGCCAACGGCGACGGCGTGATCGATATCGATGCCGGAGAGCACTACGGATTCGTAATGGGAAGCATGGCAGCGACCGGCTTTGAAAGAAGCATGGACGTGGTCCCGGTCGGGAAAGATTCCGATGACATGCCTTACTATGCACTCGACATGGAGCGCGCCTTTGTGATGCTCGATAAGCTCGGATGGCTTCTGGAAAGCGGCAAGAGGTTTGATGACAACTCTTCACAGTTCGAAGCTTTCAAAAACCAGGGAGCTCTCTTCCTCTACACCAGCACCCGCGACGTGTACAGAAAGGTCCGTACGTACGAAAATATTACATACGGTTTCCTCCCGATCCCGATGCTCGATGAGGTCCAGGAAGATTACATCGCCGGCTCGTCCGATATGCTGTGGGGCGTTCCTCAGACCAGCATCAATCAGTTCCATCAGATCTCGACGATCATCGAAGCTCTGTCCTGCCAGACCTACAACTACGTCGTGCCCACATTCTATGAGACGACCCTTCAGACCAAACTGTCCGACTCAGAAGAAGACGTCAAGGTTCTGGATCTTGTCAGAGACGCGATCGCAATGCCTTTCGCCTACTTCTATGGAACGGAACTGGGCGGTCTGGATATCGCCATGGCCGAATTGCCGAGACTGACTACCGCGGAGGGACTTTCCTCTTACGTAGGAGCACGTGCATCTTTGTTGGAAACGAACATTACAAAACTGATCAAGGCATTTGCAGAGATCGAAGATCTGCAGAACGGTTATTGATCAGAGTTGAAAGACTTTGAAAGAGGTCAAAAGCCCGGGGAGAGCATTTCCCCGGGCTTTTCAGACGATCTGATACAGGAAAAGGGGAGCACCGGATTATCAGCCTTTCTGGTACCGTTTTGGGATCATAAGCGTGAGTTTTAGGCGTCGTCTATAGTGTTCTGTGTTTTTTGCATATGGCTTGGGAACTGACGACGCACTCTCGTGACATCATGGGTGCGGCTTTTTGACGCGAAATGAATCGTGTTTTCCTTGGCAAATTTATGTTGACAGAAGCACCCGCCCCTATGGTAAAATACAATACGAAGAGTTATGAGAAAAATCGTTTCATTATTGGAGGTACGAACCGTGAGACAATCATTTTGGTTAAAAGTGATCTGCGTCTTGTTGCTGTGCTGTATGGCTGCCAGCCTTTTGGCGGGATGCGGTCAAAAGGATAACCCGCTTCAGGGAGAGACGGACACACAGACTCAGTCCGGAGAAAATGATACTTCGAAAGAAAGTGGGAGCGGGACGGAACAACCGCAGCAATCGGATGTAGAAGCGAAGCCGGATCAGTTGAAGATCAATTTGCTGACAGAGGCATGGAACGTGCCGACGCAGGGGCTGCGCTTTTCCTGGCGCGTGCCTTCAATCGGAGAAGATACCAGACAGGAAGCATACCGGCTGGTGATCGGTACGGACGCCCAGGCCTTGAAGATCGGCAATTACGCATACGATTCGGGCTGGGTCGAGAATTCGGACAGCACGGGCGTAGTGCCCGCAGGCCTGGACGGAAAATTGCAAACAGGGCATGCCTATGTCTGGTCGGTCTCAGTCCGGACAGAAACAGGGCTGATGTCCGATTTTGCCGAGCCTGTTCCGTTCGTTACGGCGCAGCAGCGCACGTCTTATCCGTCGATATGGGCTTCTACGGCCAGCCTCCCGGATTCTGACGATTACGAGGATTTGACGCTGGAAGCGGCATTCAGCGTGACTTCGGTGGCGCTCGGATTCGTGTTCCAATCGCCTAACGCGAGCAATTACTACATGTGGCAGTTCAAGCTGTCGGATGGCGGTGCTCAGCTCAATCCTCACGTGTTCAAAGACGGCAAGTTTGTCAACAATGCGCCAATCGACAAGGTGACGATTCCGCAGGAACTGGCCTTTTCTGCGGGCGATAAAGTCTCCATGCGGATCGTGGTAGAGGAGAATTACGTCACGACCTATCTGCAGGACGAAGAAGGCGAGTATATCGAAATCGACAGCAGAGATATGAGCAGTTACGGTCTGGGAGGCGGACTGTTCGGAGTCCGGACGGGCGGACAGGAATCCGGGATCGTTTATTCCATGATGGCCTACCACTCGATGCAGGGCGGAAAGCCGCAGGGTGTGGTTTATGCCTCCCATTTCGACAACGGAATCTCTCCGTTCCCGAAATGTACGGTCGAAGACGGGGCTCTCACAGTGCCTAAAGCGATCTCGACCGGTTCGCTTTTCGATGCGTCACTGGCCGTGTATCCGGATGAGGAGATCGTGACGGACCTGTCGCTGGCGAAAGACGAGTTTGCTTTCTTCCGCCGCACTTTCACGCTGGAGGAAGCCTCACTGGGTGAATTGACTTGTGCCGTGTTCGAGATCACCGCTGCGTCTCCCGAGCCTGCGCGCCAGCATGTGTATCAGGTTTGGTGCAACGGAACGTGTCTGGGCGTGGGCCCGACACGGGAGGACAAGGGAGAGAACGGAGAGACCGTGCTGTACCTTGACGCATACAGCGTTCTGCCGTATCTTGTGAGCGGCGTGAACGTGATTTCCGTTTTGTGCGACGCACCGGCGGGAAGGCAGCTTTTTGCCGCGCTGACTTTGTACGGTGCGGACGGAACGGGACGGGAAGTGTTCTCAACAGCGGATCCCTCATCCTGGAAGACGCTAGCCGGAAATACCGTGTTCCGCCCGAATCAGTCGGTCGGGACAAATTACTATAGAGCGACCGCTGAGAATCTGGACGCGACCGTCTATCCTCTCGGATTCGAGACAGCAGAATTTTCTCCGGAAGGCTGGTATGCGGCCCTAGCTGCCGGAGGTCTGGAGTCTGTCTATACAGTAAAACCTTCGGTCACCTCTCCGGTCCGGAGACTGGAACTGACCGGCGAACAGACGACCGTTGAAAAGGTCGGCGCCGATTACGTGATCGATCTGGGACAGGAGATCGTGGGCAGTTTCAGACTGACAGTCAATGTCTCCGAGACGTGCGAGATCGAATTGTTCTTTGGCGAGCGCCTGAACGAGGACGGGACTGTCAAATACCAGATGAACACGGGCAACGTGTATTACGAGAAGTGGAAACTGCGCGAAGGCGAACAGACGCTGGAGAACTTCGACCTGCTGTGCTACCGATACGTGCAGATCGCGGGATGTCCTGTTGCCATCACGCCTGAAATGGTCCGCGGCATCGCGATCCGGACAGACTTTGATGATGCAGCGTCCTCGCTTTCTGTCGACAATGCGTTGCTGCAGGAGCTGTGGGATCTGACCAAAGCGACTGCCAAATATACGACGCAGAGTCTGTATGTGGATTCGCAGACCCGCGAACGCGTGGCATACGAGGGTGACGCGTTGATCAATCAACTGGTCTGCGCCGCTTTTTCGGACGACTATTCTGTGGCGTCCTTTACCATCGAATATCTCCTGTCTCACCGGACATGGCCCGCGGACTACGTTCTTTTCATGCCGATCATGGCATATGATCTTTATATGCGGACCGGAGACACAGCCACCCTTCAGGCTCTTTATCCCAAACTGGCCCAGTGCCAGTTCACTAAAAACTACGACCCGGCCTACGGACTTTTGAAGATGGAGGTCAAGTCGGCAAGTTCGACCGATTCGATCCTGGTGGACTGGCCCATGGGCGAACGTTTCGGCTATGACATGAACGTGGCATACAATACGGCTTTCAACGCGCTTGCCGTGGCGTCCTACCGGGCTCTGGCGGCTTTGGCGGAGGCTTGCGGGGAAATAGCGGACAGTAAAGATTTTGCGAAGCTTGCAGACGATCTGACAAAGGGTTTGATCGATCATCTGTACGACGCAGAGGCAGGCGTGTTCTATGACGGTCTGACGGCAGGAGGAACACGCTCCGAACATGCGGGGCAGCATGCGACATCTTTCGCGCTTTATGCGGGCGTGTACAAGGATGCTACTATGCGGGATGCGATGGCTGCATCGATCGAAAAAACGGGCCGGATCCAGGCATCGGTCTATGGCGCCTATTTTCTGCTTGAAGGCCTGTACCGGTCCGGTCACGGAGAGGTTGCAAACAAACTTCTTTTGGCGGATGACCCCGAGGATACGCATACCTGGGCCTATATGCTTTCGCAACTCGACGTCACCCTGGCAGCCGAGGCCTGGAATGATGTGGCCAAGAAAAACCTGAGCCTGTCGCACCCGTGGGGTGCAGCTCCTGCGGTGGCCATCGTCAACGGGATCTTCGGGATCCGTCCGACAGCGCCCGGTTTTTCCGAGGCTGAGATCCGTCTGCAGCCGGGCGAACTGACCCGAGGCAGCATAGAAACGCCGACTCTGCGGGGGACGGTCGCGGTCTCCTTCGAGCAGAAGAACGAGGGCTGGACCGTTCAGACAGACGTTCCGGCCAATATGGATACAACCCTTTTGCTGCCTTTTTCCGGGGCCGGGTGTACCGTGACGCTGGATGGCGTTGCAACTGAGACCGAGCAGCAGGATGGTTTTGCGTGCCTGGTGCTTCCGTGCGGTCTGCATACTGTGATTCTGACTCCCGGTGCATGATATTTCAATACATACATCCGCAGATGACGTCAACCCCTCGGTGATTAAACAGGACTCT
>CADBRS010000101.1 GCA_902797125.1 uncultured Ruminococcus sp. | reverse complement strand
TGGTGCCTGTGTTTTCCGTACCGGCTTGCCGACCTGTCACATAGTTACCCTATGAGACGGAGCGCTCCGCCTGTCTTTTCTGTTAGAACCAAAATGGATTATTCTTCGCTTTCTTCCTTGACCAAAATCAGATCCTGTGCATAAGGCAGTGTCTTGATCCAATCGCAGAATGTATGCCATTCCTGCAATTTATGTGCCTTCCTTGCATAGTATATTCCGATCAGAACCTCGTAATTCAACGTGATCGTACGCATCTGATTATAACTGGAAGGCAGCACCTGGATCATATTATACCATGCCTGCTTGTTCGTCTTGTCTTCCACGAACTTGAGTCTTTCCCCTTCCAGGTATGCAATGACCGCGTCCAGACATTTTAATGCGCCTTCGTCCATGTGATCGTGAGAAAAATCATCTCTTTCAAACGGCTTGGCGTGTATCTTGTGCATGGTCGATGTGGAATTGGCGACAGTTCCGACCTTATAGGTGTCAAATTCTTTCCACCAATACATCGGCGCGGTCACATCCATGCAGACCATCACCTGCCTCAGATATTTCCTGTGGTCGCTTCCCGCATGGGCCAGACGAACGGCAAGGGACAAATCGTTGGGACCCAGAACAAATTCGCCTTTTTCGTTATATGTGCTGTCTGATTTGGCCCAGCTGTTCAAAGGATTTCTGGCTCCTCTGATGGCATTATCCAAGTTCATGACACTGACGCGTTCAACTTTGAGCATGATTTGCACCTCTTTTTCCGTGGTGCTTTTATTATACCATGTCTGATCGGGACAGGAGACGGCTTTTTGGCATTTCTTTGCATTTTTTGCTCTGATTTTGCGTCCCTCCCGTTTGATCAAAACACCGAGGCAAATCTTGAAGTCTTTTTAGATTTGTGATATACTATGATGTCTTAATATGGTTTGGCATATTAACACACCCATTATTCTCAGCTTTGCTTTGGAGGCCTGGACAATGAGAATTATCCTGGCGGGGTCCGGACAGATCGGATATGCCCTGATCAAAAGCTTTCTCGATGAGGGTCATGATTTGACGATCATCGACGAAGATCAAAACACAATCAACAACATCCAGAACACTTTCGATGTGATGACTCTTTGCGGGAACTGTGCAACAGCTTCCGCCCTTCATGATGCGAACATTGAAAAAGCCGACTTGTTGATTGCCGTCACCAGCAAAGATGAGATCAACCTTCTGGCCTGCATGACCTCAAAGTCGATCAACCCGAAGATTCATACGATTGCCCGTATCCGGAATCCCGAATATGCAAATCAAGTCTATTCCATGCAGGAAGTCACCGGCCTTTCCCTCATCGTCAATCCGGAACAAAGTGTGGCCAATGAAATCTACATGCTGCTCAAGATGCCGGGTTTTTTGCGCCGTGAATCGTTTGCCCGCGGGCAGTTCGAGATCGTTGAATTAAAAGTCGATCAAAACAGCGTGCTGAACGGATTGGCTTTGAATCAACTGCCGGGTACCGTCAAATGTAAGGCGCTGGTCTGTGCGATCGTCAGAAACGACCAGTGTATCATTCCTCGAGGCAATCACACGATCGAGGCGGGTGACCGGATCTTCGTGGCCGCCCCCACTGATTCTCTGTCCGACCTTTTGAAAAACGTCGGCGTGACCACCAAACGGGTCAAGAACTGCATGATCATCGGTGGCGGGCGAAGCACCTACTATCTGGGGCAGAAACTGATCGATTCCGGCATCAAAGTCAAGATCATCGAACCGGACCCGACCGTCAGCCGGCTCATCATGAACCAGTTGCCCAAGGCTTCCGTTATCCAAGAAAATCCACAGGATCAGGACTCCCTGATCCGGGAAGGCATCGAGGACTTTGACAGTCTGGTCTCTCTGACCAGTCAGGATGCGGTAAATGCCATTACCGCCATGTTCGGCACGACTTTAGGAATCCAGACGATCATATCCAAGTTCGACCAGATGTCCTCTTCGGTTTTGTTTGGAAAGATCCCGATCGGCAGTATCGTCCGTCCTCAAGACCTGGCCAGCAACGCCATTCTCCGTTATGTTCGCGCCATGCAGAACCAGTCCGGCGCAGCCATTTCGATACACAACATCGCCGATGGCAAAGCAGAAGCGCTGGAATTTGAAGTCAACGAACACACGTTACACATCGGCGAACCTCTCAAATCATTCAAGCTGAAAGACAATGTTTTGATATCCTGTATCACGACCGGATCGGAAACGACCATCCCTAATGGTGATTCCAAATTCAATCCGGGTGACACCCTGGTCATCGTATCCAGCCATTCCGGCGCGATAGCCCAACTCAATGACATATTTGCGTAAGGACGTTACCGTATGAACTATAAAATGATCGGCCGCCTCCTGTCATATGTCATTTTGATAGAGGCCGGATTTATGCTCTTCCCGCTGACTGTTTCACTGATTGACGGGACGGGCGCTTCCACATTTGCATTCGGTGTGACCATCGCGGGAATGGTGGCCCTCGGTTTGCTGATCCTGCTCCTGTGCAGGAAAGCCTCCATTCACTTTTATGAAAGTGAAGGCTTTGTCTGCGTAGGGATCTCCTGGATCGTCATGAGTTTGCTGGGCTGCATTCCCTTCGTGATCAACGGTGACATTCCGAATTATATCGACGCACTGTTCGAAATGGTGTCCGGATTTACCACAACGGGTGCCTCGGTCGTGCCGAATATCGAGCTTTGCTCCCGTGCAACCATTTTGTGGCGCTCGGTCAGCAACTGGCTCGGCGGAATGGGCATCCTTGTGTTTATGCTGGCCATCCTTCCGACAGGAAGCGGCGGATTCACGATGCACCTGATGCGAGCCGAATCCCCCGGCCCCAGTGTCGGTAAACTGGCTCCCAAGATGCGCCAGACGGCTCTAATCTTGTACGCGATTTACCTGGGCATCACCGTCCTCAACATCATTGCCTTGATGATTTCCGGACTCGGTTTCTTTGACGCAGTCTGTGCCGCCATGAGTACGGCAGGCACCGGCGGCTTCGGAGCCTATGCCGACAGTTTTACCAGCTTTACCCCCGCCACACAGATCATCACAACCGTGTTCATGCTCCTGTACGGCGTCAATTTCAGCGTATATTACCTGCTGCTGTTGGGAAAAATATCCAATGTGTTGAGAGATGAAGAATTACGTCTTTATGTCTCGGTGTTTGTCATTTCATCCGGATTGATCGTTTGGAATCTTTGTCAATCGCACTTTTATCCGACAGTCGGAGAAACGATCCGGCACGCTTCCTTCCAGGTGTCCTCGATCATGACCACCACCGGCTTTGCCACGACCGACTTCGATTTGTGGCCTTCGTTCTCCAAGATCCTTTTGCTGATCTTGATGCTCTTCGGCGCATGTGCCGGTAGCACGGGAGGCGGCATGAAAATGTCCAGGTTACTGATTTATGCCAAAACGATGGCAAGGAACGTCCGTCGCGCCCTGCACCCCAACAAAGTCTCTGTGGTGAGGATCAACGGAGCTCCCGTCAGCGAAACCGTGATCAATCTTTCAAATGCCTATCTCGTGTCTTTTGTGGCGCTGCATCTGATCAGTTTTCTCCTCATCTCCTGGGACGGCTTTTCGATGGAAACGAACATCTCAGCCGTTGTCGCTTTGAGCAACAATATCGGCCCCGGTTTCGGAGACGTGGGTCCGACGATGAACTATGCCGGTTACAGCATCTTTTCAAAGATCATTTTCTGCATCGATATGCTGGCCGGAAGACTTGAGATATTCCCGATTCTGGTCTTGTTCAGCCGCTTCACGTGGAACCGGAAGGCCTGAATCGAACACATTTTTTTATAAACTTAGCCGCCTGTCTGAGTCCATCTCATTCGGGCGGCTACGTTTTTATCGTTAACATCATTTAATCTTTGATCTTCCCTTAATCAAGAAATGATCTGGCAAAAACAGCTACAGCCTGCATATCCTCCCGGTTCGGTCTGCCTTTATGGATGCCCTTGAATTCGCCCTTGCAGTGGAACTCGCGCTCGTCCATGGTAATGCCGGCCTTATCCGCTTCCGCTTTGACTTTCTTGTAAGTGGAATTCAGCATGGCGGCGGAACCGAAATTGACGATTCTACCGATCTTATTCTTGTCCAGCGACTGTACGAAACTTCTGACCTCCGGGTCGATGTTGAAAGCATAATAGGAGTTACCGAGAAAGAGGATGTCTACGGGTTCGTCAACAGGAGTGCTGATGGGAAACGCCTCCACACCGACAGCCTCGGCAACCGCCTCGGCGAGTCTTTTTGTATTTCCTGTTTTGGTATAGTATCTGACAGCGTATTTCATTTTCTTCCCCTCCACTTTTTACAGCGTTTCTTCCACAGTTTTTCTGACTTCTTTCATATCTATGGTGGGCTCAAAGCGAGCGACGACTTTTCCTTCGCGGTCGATGAGGAATTTCGTGAAGTTCCATCCGATATATGTCTTGTCGCCGAACTTCTTGTTGTTCATCTTCGCAAACTTGTTCAGCGCCGCGTTTTTCAGTCCCTTACCGAAGCCCTCGAACGGCTTTTCGGAAGCAAGAAAAGCGAAAAGAGGATCAGCCGAATCTCCGTTGACGTCGATCTTCGCAAACTGCGGAAACTCCGTTCCGAATTTGATGGTGCAGAAATCGTGGATCTCGTCGTCGCTTCCCGGCGCCTGTCCCGCGAACTGATTGGACGGAAAATCGAGGATTTCAAAGCCCTTGTCGCGCAGGTCTTTATACATTGCCTCGAGCGGATCGTAGTGCGGAGTGAATCCGCAGCCGGTTGCCGTGTTGACGATGAGCAAAACCTTGCCCTTATACTCCGAAAGACAGACGTCGTTTCCTTTTCTGTCTTTTACCGTGAAATCATAAACTGTCTTCATCGAAAACTAAGCAAGGATACCCCAACCTCTAAGCTTTAGTGTAGGTTGGGGAGGAATTGCTCCTCCTTTAGTTGGTAGTGCCTTGCAATCTCCTCTCTGTGAGTATTGTTTTTGAATGTTCTAACAGTCGTAT
>CADBRS010000100.1 GCA_902797125.1 uncultured Ruminococcus sp. | reverse complement strand
TCCTGTGCCATGAAGATGAAGATCTGATGGCCGAGTTCGATATGATAATAAGGCGAACCTTCGAACGGGAATATCTCCTTCCCCGTCCGGATCGCGTCCAGGAATAAGGCGACTGCACTCTTCGTGTTTCCGTGGTTGCCGATGCACTCAAAGATCATGCTGGGATCGAAAGGCGAATCATAGACGATATCCAGATATTTTTCGTAATCCTGTTTCAGATCTTCGTCTCCGGTCAGGTCGCCCCCGACGACCACCGCGTCCATTTTGTTCTCGGCATAGAAAGCGAGCGCGTCCGCCCATTTGTGATAGGCGCCTCTGGAATAGGACTCGTAATTCATATGGACGTCTGAAACGGCTCCGAACGTAAAGAGCGGTTGCTCATCCAGCAACAGTTTCTTGGAATCGGGAAAACTGTAGGATGCAATCACCGAATCGTCTGCCGGCGTCTGACCTAAAAAAGCGGTGGCGGACGGCACGGCGACCAGCCGGGTCACGCAGCTCGGCAGATAGGTCCCGTCCTTGATCACGCCGCTGACAGAAAAAGTGCCTGCATAAGGGATGGAGAGCAGTTCGTCATAGCCTTCGAGAATCCCCCGGTCGTCCGCGAAATAGATGAGCAGATAGCGGCAGGACAGGTCTTCCGGGATCTTGTCCACCGTGACCGTCCCTGCGATGCAGCCCCGGATGTCGTTGTCCACGTGTCCGTCAAAAGTGCAAAGGATACTTGCGGGATAATCCTTCACCGGAAGGGTCTCGCTTTCGGTTTCGCTGTCCGTCTCGGTTTGGCTTGGTGTCTGTTCACTCTCGGAATCCCGTGCCCGGGTCTCCGTTGCTCTTTCTCCGTCCGGAGACGACGCGCCGCATGAAGCCAGGATCAGGCAAACGAGCAGCAAAGCCATAAGCATCCGGAAAAGCGGATGTTTTCCAGACCGGATCTGTCTTTTATCGAAATGGAACATATCTTTATCTCCCATTCATGAAACTGAATTCATTATACCATATTTTTCCTGTTCTGAGTTTTCCAAAAAAACAGACAGAAAGGTACGAAAACCCCAGCGGATCCGACAACACGGTCAGACACCCGCCGGGGTTTTGTTTATCCTTTTATCCTCGATGAACCGGACGAATTCATCTCCGGGCAATGGTTTCGAGAAATAGAATCCCTGAATATAGTCGCAGCCCAGATTTTCGAGCGTTTCGACAACTTCGCGCGTTTCCGCGCCTTCGACCACGAGCTGTTTGCCCGTTTTCTGCATCATGCGCATCGTATATTCCAGGATCGTGCGGCCGTTCTCGGTGGATATCTCATCCAGCACGGTCTTATCGATCGTGATCAGCCTCAAAGGCAGCCGGTTGATACGCTGGATATTGGAATAGCCCGTCCCGTAATCGTCCAGAGCGAAAGTGTATCCCATCCCGATCAACTCGTTGATGTTCTCCAACATGATCTCTGAAACGTTTTCATAGGTCGTTTCCGTGATCTCCAGATTGATCCGTGCCGGATCGACGCCGTATTTTTCCTGCAGCGAGAGGAATTTTCCCGGCAAGGCACTGTCCATGCACTGAGCAACGGACAAGTTCATTTCGACGAAATCCAACCCGAGCTCGTCGAGGTCATGCTCCGAAACGAACCGGAACACCTGCTCCGTGATCACGTCGCCGAGCGGGATGATCAAGCCCTGCGCCTCCGCTGCGGGGATAAAGACCCCAGGTGAAAGGAGCCCGAATTCAGGATCCCGGATCCTTACCAGCGCCTCTGCGGAACAGAAGCGTCCAGACCGGACGTCGTAAATGGGCTGATAATGCATTTCGACCAGGTTCTCTCCGATCGCCCGGTCCAGGATATCCTCGATATGCACTTCGACAGCGAAGGTCTGGGAGTTGACGATCTCTCCGGCCGGAACGACCGGTTGTTCCCTGCTGTCGATTTTGGAGAATTTGTGTCCGAGACTGATGATGTCTTCTTCCTTGCTCAGGTCTTCCGGACAGCGGATCAGACAGATGCGCGTTTCCGAGCGGACGCCCATGTTCACGTCTTTCCGGACATCCTCGCCGACCGTGGTCAGCAGATGTCTGGCCGCGTCTTCTGTGAGCGTGTCGTCGGGTTCAGTGATGATATAGATCGTGTCGGGTCGCTCTAGATAGATCTCGGCGCGGTTCGGGTGTTTCCATTTGATCGAACGGATCCCGCCTGCGATCCGGGTCAGATATTCGTTATATTTCTGGTCACCCAGATAATTCCGGATCTCGCGGCCGTTTTGCAGCCGGATCACGATGATCTGGACGTGCTCATGCGAGCGCAGGATGTTCCTGATGTCCCAACGGTAGGAGGCCCAGCTCAGCATACCCACGTCGCTGTCCATCCGTTCCTCGGGACGCATGACGGCCAGCATGACCAGCATTTCTCCCACCGCCGTGAAGAACATCTCCAGCAACGAATCCGGTTTGAAAAACTGAATGATGACCGCCGTATAGGCCAGCACGTAGATGCTGAGCAACGAGAGCCATTTTCTGAGTGTCAGATAGCGGCGGCAGAAGATGCTGTAGACGAAACCCACGATCCCGTAGATCGCCGCAATGATGTAACAGGCAATCATCAGCGGGGCTCGCGCGTAGCCTGTTTCGGCCGTAACGATAAAAACGTTGTGGGTGATCGGATTCTGGATGAGCAGGATCACGAGCGCGGTATAAGGCAGGCTGAAAAGAATCTTGGCGACTTTGTTTCGGATCAGGAAAGACGTCTGGGTCAGATGCAGAAGGAACAGCAGAAGCACCACGTTGGTGGCGTTCCGCATGATCAGATAAATATATGTCGATACGGTGCAGAAAACGGTCAGGGCAGGAGACATCGGCAGCAAACCCCGGGGGATCTCAATGCCGAGATCCGCCACGGCAGAGATCAGTGAGATCAGCACCAATGCAATGAAAAGATGATTTGCATTCCCTTTGGTCATCCTTCTCGAGTAGCAGACGAAAAGGATGATCAGGAACAGGGGTATGGAACAAATATCAAAATAAATATTACCCATAGTTTTTCCCTCGTCGCTAGCGACTGTGTGACAAGCGTTCACTCAAAATTCCGAGTGAACATTCCGGTTCGAAACCGGTCACTGGATGGTGATCAGACCGACTTGGATATCGAGCATCGGCGAGATGCCTTCGATCGTCACGTAATCGAAATTCGGGACCCACAGCGTGTCGCCGTGAGCCGTCGTATCCTGCCAGAACGTCAGCGTATTCTCGCCTTTGGTCAGATCGACTTCGATCGTGGTCGGCTGGAAGACGTGGAAATGACCGGTCCGGACGGTATAAAGATCTCCGACGTCCTCGTCGTTGACTTTCAGCCGGAACGTCCGGGCATCGCCCGAACCGCAATAGACCTTGAGCGTGTAGGTGCCGGTCGAGGGCGCCTCGATCCCTTTCATGGTGAACTGGAATGCGCCGTTGTTGGCGGACGCGCCTACGCAATAACCGCCGGAATGCTCATGTTCCCCGTCGTTGAGTTTGGTGTTGCAATTCTTGTATTCGCCGCCGGTCTCGCATTCGAAGCGGGCATCTCCTCCGTCGCAGCCCAGCGCGACGGTGTTCTCCCCTGCCTCCAGGTAGACCGTCAGGTTCAGCGTCTTGAAGAGTTGACGGCTCAACGTGCCCGGGAACTGTAGTTCGCTCTTTTCTCCGTTGATATAGAGATCCAGTTTGGCATCCGTTTCAAACGGATTCGAATATGTGATATTGAGCTGGTAAGGACCGGCTTTGTCGACGTGGACCTCATAGGTCATGAGGCTCGGGCCTGAAATACCGAATCCCTTGACAGACTGGCCAAGCGCCGCTCCCGCGTTGTCGACCAGTTCCAGATCGCCCGTCAGGACGGCGTCGGACGGCGCATAAACGGTCCCCTTAGGAGTCGTGTCCACAGTTGATTCATCATAGACGATCAAAGCGTCCAGATCCGGTGCCCAGCCGTTGCCGGGAAGCGTCGTGAAGGTGATCTGGTTGTCGCCTTTCTTCAAAGGCAGGACCAGATTGATCGTCCCGCCGGTCTCCCATTTGCCCATGCCGGGACAACTGATCGAGATAACGTCGCCGCCGTTGACGGAAATATCCAGATTTCTGGGTTTCTGATCGCCGTTGAAGTAGACGATTTCCATTTCGTAGAAACCGTCCGCGGGAGCCTTGATCCCGTTCATGGTCAGCACGTTTTTGCCGTCGTTTCCAACGCTGGACACCAGCGCATTTCCGGAAGCATAGGATTTCCCTTTGCTGACCGAGCAGCCTTTCAGCTGATTGGTACTTGCTTCACATTCGTAGAGCGAGCCCGAGAGAACAACGTCCGGAAGAGTCTGTGCACCCTCCGCACCGACCGTCAGAGAAACGGTGTGCGCGCGCCCGTCATCGGTCAGACGGACATAGATGATCTTTTCGAAATCATTTGCGTTCGTTCCGTCGTAGAAATAGCAGGGCGAGGTCGCGGCCATGAACTCGTTCAGAGAGGCAGCCGCCGGGATCTTGGTTCCGTCTACTGTCACGTCGCTCGGGGCGGATCTGTAATGGAGCTGCAGCACGCAAGCGCGGGAAGAGACGGCATAGCCACCGGTCCTTGACCCGACGGTGCATTCGATTTTTCCGCTTTCGAATTTGGAGGAGATCTCGGTCAGCGCGTATTTTCCTCTGGTGTAGCCGTAGCTGATCCCGTCGTCTTCATAGAGGGTGAACTGATGCGCTTCACCGGGATAGATATCCAGCGTCAGGGTCGTGTCCGTGACGTCCGAAGTGTTCTTTCCGTAATGGCCCGTCGGGATGACGGAACCCATGCGCACGAACAGAGGCAGTACGTCTGCGCCGCATGTATAGGCGATCGTCTTGCCGCCTTCGTAGATATAGCCGGTGTTATAGTCCATCCAGCGTTCGCCCGCAGGCAGATAGATATCGACCGTGGCAAGTCTGTTAGGGCTGTTGACCGGGCAGACGAGCAATGCGTCTCCCAGCATGAATTCGTTGTCGATCTTATAAGTCTTGGGATCGTTCTGGAATTCCATGACCAGAGAACGGACGACGCCTATCCCCGTGTTGTGCTGTTCCCAGAACAGACTGTACATGTAAGGGATCAGATCGTAATGGAGCTGATTGTATTTCTGATAGCACTTGATGACCGAATCGCTGCGGCCCAGGACCGACGCTTCGGACGCCCATTCGTTGGACATCGGGAACGGGGTCAGGAACATCAGCTGAGTCCTGCGCATATAGTCCACGTCGGATTTCGTGCTGACGTCCCGGATCTCGGGCGTATAGTACGTGCCCGAATAGGAACCTGTCAGGACGGACATGACGAACTGGTCGAAACCGTAATAGTCCGTATAGGCCGTCGTCGCGTAGCGCTGCATGCCGGCGTAGTTGCCGCGGCTGAAAATGAATGTCCGCAGATTGTATTCGTCTCTGTATTTTTCGTGGAGCAGATTGACCGTCAGGGTGCCCAGAAGATTGTGATAAGCGTTATTGGAGATCCCGCTCGGGAAAAGCAGATCCAGCGAATTGCTCGCGCCCCAGGAGTCTGTCTCGTCGATCTTGTATCCGTCGACGCCGATGCTGACCAAATTCTCATCGTGGACAGACCACCAGATGTCTCTGGCCTCCTCTATCGTCATGTCTGGGACGATCCCGCTGAAGGCATAGGTCCCGCTGTTGCCTTCCCATTCACGGGTCCCGATGGTTTTACCGCTCAAAGAATAAACCATGATCTCTTCGTAGATCGACGCGTTCGGAGACACATAAGGGTGCTCCCACAGATTGACGTGCAATCCGAGTTCGTGCGCCTTTTGGATGAAGGATTCGGCGTCCTTCGTGAATTTCGAAGACCACTGGTAGTCGCAGGGATAGGTCTTGTTCTGCCAGCCCGGTTCAGCACCGGCCACGTCGATTTTGATACCCGCATTGAGTTGGGTCGTCAAAGCGTCCAGCAGCTGCGTCTCATTCCATTGACCGTAGCCTCTGTAGGTCAGGCCCAGCGCATAAAGCGGAGGCATATTCATCCGCCCTGCCAGTTCGGACCAGTTGGTCAGGATCGTTTTGAACTCGGGTCCGTAGAAGAAATAGAAATTCAGTTCCCCGCCCTCCACGGACAGATAATAATCTGAATTGAAGGACACCTGTCCCTTGTTTGAATTGTTGGAATAGATACCGTACCCGTTCGTGCTGTACCAGAGAGGCACGATCGCATGCACGTTGTCGTCATTCATCCAGATTTCGTAGACGGAACCGCGGTGATCCGTGGTCGTGAAGGAACTGCCCGGGTCGTTGCCCAGACCGAAGAAATGCTCGGTGCCTGCCATGTCTCTCTTGAAGGACGCTTTTTTGCTTTCACCGCTCACAGAGAACGCTTGGGACGCGCTGGAAAAGATCTTTTTCCCTGCGGGGTCGGTCACGGTGATCTGCATGTTCGTTTTGTCAATGCTGACTGTGATGCCCTCAGTCCGAAGGATCACTGAGTTTCCTTCTTCCACCCGTTCTCCGTGGACCGGTTCGTACTCGCGGTCGAACTTGGCGATAGACTCGGGAACGGCGTCCTCATCCTGAAAGATCTCGCCGGAAGGCAGAAAACGGAAATGGACCATGTCCTCCCTGCAGAACCGGACAGCCAGTTTTTCACCGGATACGTCGACGATCTCTTCCGTAAGGGTCGTTTCGTAACGGTATACTCTCTCTGTCTCGGTCTCGGTCTCGCTGGTCTTGTCTCCCTGTGTTTCCGAATCGCTCCCGTCCTGAGTGGTCCCCTGGTTGCCGCAGGCGGCAAACGTGAAGCAGCACCCAAAAGCAAGGGCAGTCATCAAAATTCTCTTCCAAATTTTCATCTTTCTTTAGCAGGGATCCTCTCCGTTCCTAAAACGGACATCTTTCCGGAATCTCCTGCATCCTCCTCTTACTGCGAGCATCGGGCTAAAAAGTATCTCCGACTATGAATAATACTCCAATTTGGTATTATAACTTAACGTGCAAAAAATGACAATGCCATTTGCAAAAAAACATTCCTCTGCGCGAAAAGACCACCATCCAAAGGATGATTTGAATGAGCCGTTCGGGAGCCATAAAATGACTGCAGTTTTCTTGTGGCCTTTTTTGACCGATCATCCATTCCAGAATGATTCCAGGCTTGACATCACATCGCCTTTTGTGATACAACCATACTATCTAGAAAGGGTACCGCCATGAACAAGAATACCGTTGCCATCCGTCCATCGAAGGATATTCGTACAAATTATGCTCAAATTTCTGCTTTGGCTCAAAACAATCCCGTTGTCATCACGGTAAACGGGAGAGAGGACACGGTTCTCCTGGGCTATCGAAATTATCTGAAGCAGCAGGATTATATCAATGAGTTGGAAAGCAAGATAGCATTGTATACTCATCTGGCAGATGCCATGGATGACGTTCGGCTCGGCCGCGTCTGCGATGAAAGCGTTGTCTTTCAAGAAATGGTCACGCTGTTAGAAAATGCCTGATTGCCTTGTGAAAACCCGCCAATGCTCGATTCCGGTTTTTCCTCATACAAATGGAAAGGCCGCCTGACGATCTCAAAACGTCAGGCGGCCTCTTGGCTGTCTTTTTTCAATGCTTTTTCCAGAAACAGAAGCCGGCCACCATCATCGCGGCAATGCTCCAGAGCCCGGACACGATAAAACTTCCACATCCGCCCATTGTAGATTCCTCCTTGTTTTTTAGACCCTTTTACCGGGTCTTTTTTCTGTATGCAAATCCGACTGTTGCTGTCAAACCGATAAGTGCAACGCAACAGACGGCTATCCATGCAAAGACTGTCCAGTCTCCCGTATAAGGGCTGACCGAGTCGTCCTGGATCTCTGCCGTCAGCAAGGACAGACCGCGCTCGGTATCTCCGATCACGATTTTATACCAAACAGGATAAGTGCCTGCAGAGGCTCCCTCCGGGATATCCTCGGAAAAAGCAGAGGCATCCGGAGGAGTCTGAAGATCCGTTCCCAGAGCATAGAGTACCTGTCCTGAAGAACTCGTGCCGGGAGTGACAAGCTGATAGCTTGAACCTTTGTCCCGGAGCCCGCTCACGGGTTTCGGAGGATCGAGCGTTAGGATGCCTGCTCCCGCGCCCCATGAAAAGGCATAGCTGTCCGCGGGCGTCAGAAGAATGACGTTCGGGCTGCTTCTAAATGCTCGGCTGTCGATATGATCCACGCTGGCAGGCACCGTGACTGTCCGGAGTGCCGGGCAGTTCGAAAAAGCGGAACTTCCGATCGTTTCCAAGCCATCCGGAAGCACGATTTCCTGAAGGGCCGTACAGTCTGCGAAAGCCATCATCCCGATCGCGGTCACGCCTGACGGAATACTGATTTTCGTCAGAGACAGACACCGGTTGAACAACGTATCCGAAATCTCGGAGATCTGCGCCTTGATCTGGACCTCTTCCAGAGCCGTGCAACCGTAGAAAGCGCCCCGGACGATCTCAGTTATCGATGAAGGAATGAAGACCGACGTGATATTTTGCATGGCGGCACAGGCACTCTGAGCGATCGTTTCCGTTCCTTTGGGGATCTCTAATTTCCCGGAAAGACCGGACGCGCAAAACAGAATGATCTTGCCCGTCTTGTCGAAGACCATGTTGTCTTTCGACATGAAATCGGCGTTTTCGGGATCGACTGTGAGTGAAGTGAGTTCTGGACAGTTATAGACCGGATTTTCTCCAATCGTGTGGACGTTTTTCGGGATCGTCAGCTCCGTGAGCTGCATTCCGCCGAAGGCATTGCTCCCGATCGATTCCAGACCGTCTGGTAGTTCCAGAGACGGCAGCGCAGTCGAGGAAAATGCCACATTACCGATCGTTTTCAGCGAATCCGGCAAGTCGATGACCTGAAGTGCCGTACATCCTGAAAAAGTTCCGTATCCGATCTCTTCCAATTCAGTCGGAAGCGACACATACAAAAGGTCTGAGCAGTTCTCGAAGACGCCCTTCGGAAGCACGGTCACGCCGTCCGGGATGACGATCGACTTCAATGCGGTTTTGGAGAAAGCGCTTTCGCCTATCCCTGTCAAACCATCCGGCAGATCGATTTCGATCAAGCCGCGGCAGTTGTTGAATGCGCGGTCCCCGATCGTTTCCACGGTCCCGGGCAGTTCGACGGACTCAAGCGAGAGGCAGGCGTTGAAAGTGTCGTCCGGAATCGATGTGAGCGTATCCGGCAGAACGACATCCGTCAGCGACTGACAGCTGATAAACACGCAGGTGCCGAGCGTCTGAACGGAATCGGGGAGCACAACCTCCTCAAGATAAATGCAGCCGTCGAAAGCGCCTTCACCGATCGTCTGGATCCCGTCCGAAACGGTGATTTTCGTCACGATCCGGTTGTTCCGGAAGGCCCCGGCTCCGATAGAAACCACAGAGATCTCGTTGATCTCGCTGGGAATGGTAACCTCATTCATCCGTCCGCGATAGCCGGTGATTTCCAGCGTCCCGTTGAC
>CADBRS010000099.1 GCA_902797125.1 uncultured Ruminococcus sp. | reverse complement strand
GCGCGGCGTCCGGTGCGAGGCGCGGTTGATGCGTTCGCCGCGTTTCGCACCACCTGCAAGACTGACGGAGGTTTCGTGTGGGAACGCCCCGCGGCTGTTTTTGTCATAACAACTCCGAAAACCGGATATCGGTTCCATGATTACTGATATCCGTCGCGGTATCCGGGTTTTCACCATCCTTTTCCCGGATACCGCGCACTCCAATCAATTGCCCACCCTCTCTTGCGGATCCCCGGTCTTTTCTTCCTTTCACCGGGGGTCTGCTCTTTTTTATACACGGTGACCTTTATGCCATATAAAGCAAAGCAACCGTGCAAGTATCCCGGCTGTCCCAATCTGACGAACCGGGACTACTGCGCGGAGCACATATCACAAGCAAGATACGAATACGAACACTACCGGCGCGATCCGGAAACAAAGAAACGGTACGACTCGCGGTGGCGCAAGATCCGTGCGCTGTACGTCAAGGCGCACCCGTTGTGCGAGGAATGCCTGAAACACGGCCGCACGACGCCTGTAGAGCAGGTGCATCACATCGTGCCGCTCTCTGAAGGCGGCACACATGACTTCTCGAATCTGATGAGTCTTTGCAAGAGCTGTCACAGCGCGATCACGCTTGCAGCGACAAATAAAAAAGCGGCTGACCGTTAAGCCAGCCGGAATGTATTACATTTCCAACAGTTGTCTCGCACGTCCTTGTATGAACGATTCCAGCGCTCTGATGCGCTTTGCGGAAAGATTGTAATTACGATCGCGTTCGAAACGGAATGTCAGAACCTTTCGTAATTGCTTGCGCTGCCGATCAGAAATGTACTCTTGTACAATTTCATCAAACGGGATCTGGAAAGCGGAGCTTCTGGTCTGTGCATATGCATTCAGATTTTCAATGTCCTCTTGAACAGCATATGGAAACAGACCGAGTCCGTTGTCGAAAATCGGAGCTAAGGCATACGGCTTGTTTGTCGTTAAATCAACCAACAGTCCGAAATTGCCCTGATGACGATCTGTGTTGTAGATCAGGGCGTCAAAAACCATCATATCCACAAAATCTTCGAAGAAAGAATCCCCAAGTGATTTGAGGTAATCCGCGATGTCCACGATTGTAGTAAACTCACCAAATCGCCAAATCGGAACATATGCATGTTCTTTATCTGTAAAGAGAGGGCATACTGAGCAGATACTCTTCTTCCAGCTTGCGAGAGAATACGGTACGTGATTCAAGCCCATAGCGTTTGCTATCTGCGCAGCATAAAACTCGCTGAATGGTTCGTTGCCGGCGTTGGATGCACCTTCTGTACCACCTTTATATAACAGCGTTTGACCACCGATCCGCCTCCATCCTTTTCGGAGCATACCGTTGGTGGTGAATTCCGGTGATGAGGTGAATCCCCTTGCACGGACGCTTCCGTGGCCAACGTATGCGATCAAGGACAGTGCTTTGCTGAAATCATTATCATACAGGTTATACTCTGCAAACGTTCCGGAAAAACCTTCCGGCACTACCCAATAGCTGTCATTCAGAGACAGTCCCATGCAGACATTCAACAGTCCGATCAGATCATTTTCTCGCAGTTGCATGGACGCGAGGATGGATTGAACATAGTGGCGGTTCTTGGGAATGGTTCTGGAGCGCAGCCATGACAAAACGCCAGCGTCGGTACACTGCATCCCGATCGGAAACAATGCTGCATTGCTGTCGTCAGACCACAAAACAGAACAAACGATACCCTTCAGGTTCTCATATTCAAGCGAGAACCTGATCAAAGGCGTATCAAAGATCTGCAGTTGGTAGTTCATGTCTTCCTCCATTTGAATCTATTGCTTTCATGCTTACTTTATATTTTACCATGTTTCTTCAGGCTATGCAACAAATATATAGGAATTCTTTTGAGACCTGAAGAAAAATTGTGACCCGAAGCGGTCAACATCGTAGAGAGGCGTGTCAGTTACTGATACAAGCCTACTACATCGTTTCGAATGAAAAGGCAACCGGAGATGACCGGATTCCTGCGGATAAGGATTATTTCTTTTGAAAGCTG
>CADBRS010000098.1 GCA_902797125.1 uncultured Ruminococcus sp. | reverse complement strand
GACGGCGGCGACGTTTTCCTTCGTCTTTTCAACGGCACGGACAAAGAAAAAGAGGCCGTGATCACACTGCCCTCCCCTTATGCCTTTGTGGCCGAAACAGACGGAAACATGGAACCGGTCGAACCTTTCGCTAAGGCGGACCGTTCCGGTGTTCATATCCCCTTGAGACCTTTCCAGATCATGGGGATCAAGATACGGAAATAATCGGATTTTCAATCATCATTTCAATTGTGAAAAGGCTGTTCAAACCCGTGCGGTGTGAACAGCCTCTTTTGTAATTATTCAACAATCGTCTTTAATACCGATTAGTCATCCGGAACGAAACAGATATCCCTGAAATAGTTATTGCTGGAACTTCCTCCTCCGTTCGCCGTGTTGCCGGGCATCTGGGCAAGCCCCGAATTGTAGTTGCCCGAATACAGCGATGCGTTGGGCAGGAACCGGATATGTTCCTCCTCATAGGATTCTGTCAGCTGGTCTGTGCCCTTGACGTACATACAATTCGGACCTACCGAAATGCCAAGCACATAGGTTTTCCCGTATTCCAACTGAACAGGTTCCGGAAGCATAAAATACTGCCAGCCTGTCTGTCCGGCTTTCACGTCCCATTCGTAGGGCCCGCCGATGCATTTTTTCGTCTGATAGTCCCAAAGCGTGACCACATGGATCCCGGATATTTCCGGCAGACAGTACATGCGGACCATGGGAATCGTCCCGTCCGATTCCGCGATGAACTTGATGCCCAGGACGTCCTGAAGCTGACACGAACCGGTCCCGTCCGGAACAAAGTCTTCAAGGAGCGATTCGAATCCGGGGTCTATCACGACGTCGCGGAAATAGCAGTCCGCGGACCCGGCATTTTCTTTCCGTCCGCCGTTTTCAGAAACCGTGCCGAAAGGTCTCTCCAACCCTTTTTCAAACAGGCCTTCGGAAACGGGCAGCAGCCCGCGCTCAGTCGTTGAAATGGTGAGGATATAAGATTTTCCGGTCTTCACGGACAATGCTTTGGGCAGCTTGAAGACCTGCCAGCCGTCCGCAGATCCTGAAGTGACGTTCCAGTCAAAAGGACCTGCCAGAAGTTCACCGGTCGTGCCATCCAGGATCTTCACGGTATGGACACCGTCGTCTCCTGCAGGCACATACAAACGGACCTGGGTCACTTGACCTCCCATGACCGGTGTGAAGCAAAGGCCGAAATCGCCTTTTTGCCCTTCCAGGATCCTGTCCGGCTTCTCATAGGTAAGAATCGTATTGTTCGGATAGGTCACGGTCGCAAGCGAAAAGTCGTCGATATAGGCATAACCGCCTGCTGCTTCTCCCCGTTCGATCCCCAGCTGATAGTTGCCGGATGACGGAACTCTGAACGTGAGGGAGACCTGCTGCCATTCCCGGTTTTCAAGCGGGAGCGAGGCGATCAGTTCCTGAGTGATCTGGTCGCGAACGAACAACCGGACCCGGTCACCGCTCGTTTTGACGGTGACTTTCATTTCATAATCCGTGTCTCCGTCCAGGAAAAGCCCTTCATATAGGGCGGCATCGCCTTTTTCCAGATCCGAAATAAAGCCGTAACCTTTTCCGTTCTGTCCGGCAGGCGACACGGACGCGCCTGCGCTCGCCCTGCTCCCTTTCAGACGCGAGACCCAATAGATGTCGCCCTGTTCGAAATCACCGTTCCGGACTGAGCGCATCGAGTCGAACCCGTAAAAATCACTGACCGGGAGCGTATAGAAATTATCCTGGATCTGCCCGATCTTATTGTTTTCAAACCGGATATTTTTCATCGGGTTGGTCGAGCCGTTGAAGTCGAACAGATGCGTCTCCAGATCCCAGTTTCCCGTCCATGCGCCGAGCGTCTGGAAATAGTTGTCATGCACATAGATGTTGTTGACCTGGATCTTTTCCTGATCCGGATACTGCGAGCCCCATACGATAAAGCAGAAGGCTTTGGTCGCGTCCCAGGTCAGTTCACAGTGGTTGTGGTCGATCTCAATGTTTTCCGGAGTCTGAGGATTGTCGTTCGTGTAATAAAGTCCTTCCCGGGGATCGCTCCAAGCAGAGCAGACATAGATCCCGTCGTCGCCAGTCAGGAGGTTGCATCCGGTCACCCGCATGTTCCGGCAGTTGCCGAGCGAGATGCCGTCAGTACCGCCCCGGATGGATTCGGACGCATCGATCCTGACGTTGTGGTACAGCCCGTTCTGACAGCTGACGTTTTTGATGCAATAAGCCTGATAACCGATCAGTTTCACATCGGATACAACATACCGGTTGACCTCCACCATCGCGATGGCCTGCATCGTGATCAGCCCGCGGGGATCGTTCCCGCCCGTCAGGCGGATCGTTCCGGGGCCCGAGATTGCGATGTCTTCCGCATTGCGGGCATACAGGAACGGAAAATTATAATAGGCCGTCGCGTCCCATTCGATATTGCTGTCCACATATTGCCCGAGTTTCAGTTCGTGCGGTTCGAAATTCCTTAGCGGATTGACGAATGCATCCGCGTCTCCTGTCTGCAGAAGGACAGCACCCTCTTCGATCTTCAGATGCACGCCGCTGCGCAGCATGAGATTGGCGGTGCAAACGGTTTTCCCGGCCGGAATGATCACCATGCCGCCTCCGGCTTCCGATACATCATCGATCGCTTTCTGGATCGCGGCACGGTCATTGGTCACACCGTCCGCTTTGGCATTGTAAGGCGCGTCGGTGACCCGGATCTTCAACTCAGGTTCCCGGTGAAGAAGATTCTCTTCATCCGCTTCCAGTTTGGCAAGCCTTTCCGGGTCGACCAGATCTTTTTGAGTCTGTGTGAGTGTGTCAAATGCTTCCCTTGCCGCCTGCACGGAAGGTCCGTCCGAATCGATGACCGCATAGGCAAAACGCAATTCGTCGATCAAGTCTTCCACGCTGCGGGCCGCTTCCAGATCTTTTGGATCGGTCCCTGCTGTTTCTGTTTCAAACTGACGGCTTTCTGTTTCAGACATGGTTTCATTCCCCTCTTTTCCGCATCCGGTCAGGATCGCGATCATGATCAGCAGGCATAGCGCCAAACACAAATAAAGCTTTCTCACAAAAGTCACCTCCGGCAAAAAACATCATAACGTGTCACAAAAATCATACCTTCGAAAATGAGGTCAGGATTCTCTGGCTTTGTCCAATCCGAGATGATACTGGGAACGGACGATCAAGGCTCCGACGATATAAAGTGCCGTCGCGACCAGGATCAGAACACTGTCGATAGACATCAAAACGTCCGTCGTCCGTGACAGCACAGCCCCGGACAGAACCATATTGGTCACAGTCAGGACCAGCAGAATTCCGGCTGAGATGATCGTGACATTGAGCATTTTCTTGGTCGGATCCTTCCACACCTTGTAACCGATATAACCGATGGCAATATTGAAAAGGATAAATACCGTGTTGATAAAGATCGAAAAGCCCATGCCGATCTGATATTTGTCGCTGAAGCCGATCATCTGCTCTGAAAAAGACGAAGAGATCCACTCCACAGCGCTCAGGATGGCGTGAAGGATCAATACGAATCCGGATGACAGCAGCAGTCTGCGTCCGATCCGGAAACTCCGGTGCTTCTTGACGTCTTTGCCGTAATTGCGCCGGTTGAAATTTTCAAGTGCGAACATAATGAGAATATAGATCGGAACGGCCACGTAGAGGAACAGCCGGAAGATCATGAAATTGTCGCGGTCGGCGAACAGATTCTGGATGACTTCCGAATTCTGGGGCTGGAACATCTGCTTCACCAAAGGTGACTGCAAAAGCGTCTCCCCTGCTGCGGCGTCATAGTGGAGCATATCCGGTCCGATCGTCTGACCGCCGATATAAGACATCGGGAAAGTCAGCCCGAGGACCAGGAAGATCCCGATCAGGGCGCCCATGGTGAGCATGCGGTATCTGTTGAAAGGCAGACACATGGCAAAAACAACGACGAATCCCGCGATCGTCATGAGCAGCGTCATCATCGTTCGCAGATTCTGAGCGGAGATCAAAGGTTCCGCACCGAAAGACTGAGGCACGGTATAGAGCAACAGCGGCAGAATGATCCCCAGAAAAGCCAGGATGCCTGCGGCGATCGACTGCGTCAGGATATTCTGCATGAAAGAGCCTTTGATCGGTTTTCGGACGGCTTCGATCGAGAGCAGGAAACCGCCTGTCGAAATGACCGTCGCTTCCAGCATGTACATGTTCTCCACCGAAAGAAGCAGCTGCCCTTTCGCGAACGGGATCAGCGCAAAAGCGAAGATAAAAACGGCGATCGACTTCATCAGGTAAAGGACGGCTGTCTTCTGGATGTTGCTGATAACACGCCGGCCTTCTCCGACCACGTCCTTGAGGTGTGAAAAATCGTTGTCCAAAAGGACGACGTCCGAGCAGGACTTGGCCGCTTCGGTGGCCTTGGCGAACGTGATGGAACTGTCCGCGCGCCGGAGGGCTAGAATGTCGTTCACGCCGTCGCCGGTCATGGCGACCTTGTGTCCTTTTTCCTGCATGGCCTTGACCAGCGCTTCTTTCTGCTCGGGAGTCACCCGGGCAAAAACGGTATAATCTTCCACCAGATTCGGGATCTCTTCCAGCGAGACGCCCTCGAGCGAGATATAGCGGTCCGCGAACCGGATGCCGCACTGCTGGGCGATCTTGGAAACAGTCAGCGGGTTGTCGCCGGAAATGACTTTGACCGTGACCCCGTTTTCTCTGAAGAATTTCAAGGTGTCCGGAGCCGTATCGCGGATATGGTCTTCAATGACGAAGAAAGCGATCAGGGACCCGTCCAGCGTCAGCGCGATCACGCGTTTTCCTTCTTTGGCACAGTCGGCGGCAAACGAGAGCCGGCCGTCTTCCTTGGGGAGCAGGTATTCGGGCGCGCCCATCAGAAGGCGGCTGCCGTCTTTATATACGAGTCCGGAATATTTCACGGCACTCGAGAAAGGGATCTTTTCCGCATATTCGGCATTTTCATCGATTCCGAAACGCTGATAGATCGCCTCGGCTGTGGCGTTGCGCTCTCCCTGAGCCGCCATCAACACGCGGGCGTGCCGCTCGACTTCCTCCATCGGGACAAATGCCTTGACGTCCACTACATTCATCGTTCCGTCCGTCAGCGTGCCGGTCTTATCCAGGCAGATCACGTCGACCCGGGAAAGGTTTTCCAGAGAATAGAGTTCCTGGATAAGCGTCTGCTTCTTCGTGAGCTGAGCGATCGAGATCATCAAAGCCACCGAAGCAGTCAGGACCAATCCCGACGGAATCATGCCGATTCCGATCGTCCCGCAGGTCACCGCAATGATGGACCAGGAAACCGAATCGGTCAGTGACAATGTCATCCCGTCCCAGATCGCAGGATCGGTCCCTGTCATCGCGATCTTGACCACCATCGTGGATACCACCGCGACCAGGGCCACGCCCAGTGCGATCGTCACGATCTTGATGATCTTCATGATCGAACTCATCAATTCGGATTTATGATGTGCCGTGCTTTTGACTCTTTTCGTCAGCCGTGCCGCGTAGGTATCGTTGCCTACGTCGACGGCATGACACCGGGCTTCGCCCACGACGACCGAGGAGCCGGACAGGATCGTGTCTCCGACGCCTTTCCTGACGTGATCGGCTTCGCCCGTCAGCATGGACTCGTCGACATACACTTCACCTTCCAAAAGGGTCAGGTCTGCCGAGGCCTGATCCCCCGCGGACACCAGCACGAGATCATCCAGAACGATCTCTTGAGCATCGATCGAAAGCGTTTGTCCGTCCCGGACGACCCGGGCTTTCGTATCGGTCACGATCCGCAGTTTTTTGATGACCTTCAAACTCTGCATCTCCTGGAACGAACCGATGACGACGTTCATGATCGCCGGGATCAGGAATACGAACTTGGAAAAGCCGAAATAGTCGTTGACCACGTCCGCGTGTCCGGTCGCATTCAGAAAGATGATAAAGAAGATGAAAACGGATGCGATCGTAAATAAAACGATGTTGAAAAAAGTAAAAGAATTGCTCGCGATGATCTGCAGAAGATTCTTTTCGTTTGGGTCGTCCGCGTGATTGACGAATCCTTTTTTAGTTCTTTCTGCGACCTGCTCGAGCGTCAGGCCGTTTTTCAAATCAGGACAGACACGCTCGATTTGCGCTTGTTGCCTGTTTTTGCCCATGGATTGCCTCCTAAAAAACTTGATGCCAAGTTTTCTTTTTTGT
>CADBRS010000097.1 GCA_902797125.1 uncultured Ruminococcus sp. | reverse complement strand
TCTCCAGAATCCGACCAACGATTACGTGGCCGCAAAGATCGCCGCGCTCGAGGGCGGAACGGCAGCCATGCTCACGTCCTCCGGCCAGGCAGCCAACTTCTATGCCCTTTTCAACATCTGCTCGTGCGGAGACCACATCGTCGCCTCCTCCAGCATCTACGGCGGGACCTTCAATCTGATCGGCGTCACGATGGCCAGAATGGGCATTTCCGCAACGTTCGTCTCTCCGGACTGCTCCGAGGAGGAACTGAACGCCGCTTTCAAAGACAATACGAAAGCCGTCTTCGGCGAAACGATCGCCAACCCTGCCCTGACCGTGCTGGACATTGAAAAATTTGCCAAGGCCGCTCATCAGCACGGCGTTCCCCTGATCGTGGACAATACCTTCCCTACTCCCATCCACTGCAGACCGATCGAATGGGGCGCGGACATCGTCACCCACTCCACCACCAAATACATGGACGGTCACGGCGCGGGCGTCGGCGGAGCCATCGTGGATTCGGGCCGTTTCGACTGGACGGCTCACGCGGACAAGTTTCCCGGCCTGACGACCCCCGATGAATCCTATCACGGCATCACCTACACCGAAAAATTCGGTCTGGGCGGCGCTTTCATTACGAAATGCACGAGCCAGCTCATGAGAGACCTGGGCAGTATCCAAAGCCCTCAGAATGCGTTCATTCTGAATTTGGGTCTGGAATCATTGCAGGTCCGCATGCCCAGACATGCCGAAAACGGTCTGGCCGTCGCGACATACCTGAAAAGCCGGCCCGAAGTCGTGAAGGTCAGTTACCCGGGACTCCCGGGAGATCCCTACTACGAACTGGCCAAGAAATATATGCCGGACGGGACCTGCGGCGTCGTTTCCTTCGAACTTGCAGACCGCCGTGCTGCCGAAAAATTCATGAAGCACCTGAAACTGGCCTCGATCGAAACGCATGTGGCAGACGCCAGAACTTGCTGTCTGAATCCCGCCACGTCCACCCACCGTCAGATGACAGAAGAACAGCTGAAAGCCGCCGGGATCCCGGCAGGACTTGTCCGCATGTCCTGCGGGCTGGAGGACAAACAGGACCTGATCGACGACATCGCCCAGGCTTTGGACGCATAGACGGGTTTCAACCCATCCAAAATTGCGCAAAAGTTACAAAATTGTGAACATTTGCTTAGGTTTTTTAAAAAAAAGGTTTGAATTATTGCTTCAAAAGATGGTATAATTAGAGTAGCAGAAATCTTTTTTAGCGAGGTGAGATATGTTTTCGGCCGGTGAATACATCGTGTATGGCACGTCCGGGGTCTGTGAAATTATCGAGATTTGCAAATCACCATTTTCAAAGGAAGACCTTCGGGACTTCTACCTGCTGCATCCGATCAAGGAAAAGCAGGAATTGAAAATCTATACACCCGTGGACAACCCAAACGTCATGATGCGAAAACTGATGGATAAGGCTGCTCTGGAAGTCTTCGTTCAGAAGATCCCCGAGATCCAGCCTCTTGTTGTTCCTGTCGAAAAGAACCGCCGAGACATCTACAGACAGGCTCTGTCGTCGACCGAGCCCGAAAAATGCATGAGCCTGCTCAAAACCGTCCATGCCAGAAGAGCCGTCTTCGCCGAACTGAAAAGACGGCTGCCTGAAACCGACCTCGAATTCGAAGAACTCGCGAAAGAAAGTCTGTTTAGAGAATTGTCCATCGTACTGGACATTCCCTTCTCGGACGTCAACACGTATATCACCAAACACGTCGACGAAGCATGACACGTTGCTCGTCAGATGCCAAAAGACCCGTTCAAAAGCGGGTCTTTTCTTTATTTCGGCACGCGAAAGTTTCGCATGCGGAAGATGTTCGCGTCTGCCTGTCGGTTGGCAGGATCAGGAGCCTTTCTGGCTATCGACATAGTAGTCGATCTGGAAAGACGTGATCGAACCGCCCCAACCTTTGGACGTATCCGTGTTGCGCAGCCGGACATAGAGAGTCGTGAAGCCCGCATACATCTCCGGAGTCACGACCATGGCATACGGGTTGTTCCCTGTCTGAAGATGCGGCACGGTACCCCCTTCGGAATAGTCTGCCAAAAGCGTCCAGTCTTTGCCGTTGGGTGAGATCTCGAAAATGTAATTCTGCAGGATATTGAAAGTATATGTTCCTTTCAGATATTCAGACGTATCGAAGCGGTAGACCAGGATGCCGGCCCCGTCGCAGAACCGCAGGGACGCATTGGCAGCGGCCGTATTCGATTCGATCCATTGCTCGTCCAGTCCCGACTCATTCGTCTGGACTGAAAAACTCTTCGCTATGAAGCGGCTGATCACGGAAAGCTTGCTCACTTTATCCCGGGTCCAGACCAGTTGAAACCGGGTCGGGTCGGTCGTGGAGGCCTCGGCCTTCATCATGATCAGTCCTGTCTCCGGATCGGACGAGACCAAAACGGAGCGCGGAGACGCATTCAGAAGTTCCACTGATTTCAGATTGAGTCCTTTTCCGGCATCGATCACGATAAACTTTTCTTCCCCTTCCGGACCGGAAACGGTCAGGATGGAGGTCATATCGGTATTGGCGAGTGAAACGTTCGGATCCTTCAGCAACAGGGTCGCTTCGTCCTGATCCTCTTCCTGAGCTGTCTGAAGCTTTTTGAACAGCCGGCACGTGCTGGCCTTCACCGTTTCGTTTTCAAGGACTGTGAAGCTGTCACTGCCGATATCCATCACGACACCGCGCAATGTCAGATCCCGGGAGCCTGCCCGGATGATCAGATAGTCCCCGATCTCCGCATAAACGGCGGGACCCGAAAGATAAGGGATCTTCAAGACATTCAGCGCATACTGCGTCATGCCTCGGACAAAAGCGCCTGCTGTTTCGGACATGCAGAGAACCGTTTGCGAAAGGCCCGTCAGCACGACTGCTCCTTTTCCGTATGCCCCGGAAACGGCCAGATTGGAACTGCCCAGTTTCATCAAAGGCGTCAGAGACGCATCATCGATGCTCACGAGCAGATTCTGATACCTTTGGGATATCCAAAGCCCTTCGGCTTCGGCACCGACCATAGAGGATGCACGGGTCGGACTCATATCCGAATCCATTTCGATAGAGCCCAGGACCGGATTCGTGTCCGCATATGTCTGGCACAAATCCCGGATCCCGTTTTTGCCTTCGGCAAAGCTGTCGAAACCTGCATAGATCAGTACGCCGCCTTCCGAGACCCAGTTTTGGATCTCTTTCCCGGACGCGGCCTCGCTGTCCGAGATCCAGATCACTTTGTAATTCTTCAAAACCGACGGATCGGCAATCGAACTGCCCGAAAGGATGCCGACAGGGATCGCATCATCCAAAAGCGACAGGGACACGGAAGCGATCTGATCATACCCCGCGTCCGTCAGGTCACGCGCATAAACGCCGATCCCGGGCGTGCCCGTATGATAGGTGGCCTTTTTCCCCTGCATATCCGAAAGAGCGGCATACAGATTTTCAAATCGGACTGAGGCATCCATCGTGCCTGTAACGAATGATTTCAGAAGGTCTTTGGCGATCGTCACGTCGTCCAGACCGCTCTGGATCAGCCATCCGCAGACCGTTTTGAAACAGATGTCCATGATATAGTCCGCACCGTAGTTCTTGAAAGACGTGTCCGGCACTGCGAGCAGGCCCGAGACGGAATGATTCAGTTCGGCAACGGAAGAAGAAATATAGCCGTAAGCAAAGGCGTCCCGAACCGTTTTTCCCTGATAGGTGAACGGCTTTTCCGCAGACCCGATGCTGCCTTCCGCGATAGCGCCGCTGAATAAGCCTGAAGCCAAAGCGGAGGCATAATATTGTGTTCTTCCTTCTTCCCGGTTCAGCGGGCAGAAAGACAGATAGACCAAGGCTTCCGGACAATCTGCAAGGTACAGTTCCCTGAACCGGAGACATTCCTGTTTGGAGATCCGTTCGCAGAGCATCAGCGCCTCCTGAAGGTGGCTTGGAGAAGAATTCGGGTCGACCCAGTCCGTCCCGTTATAGGCGCTCCAGGTGTTCTTGAAAGCCTCGCAGTAGAAAGCGGTTTCCGGAATGAACGGAGCGCGGATGACCACGCCTGAAGAACCGAATTCTTTTGTGAGGCTGGTCGCCAGCGTGACCAGATTCTTGGTCAGAGACTGGAAAGGCATCATCGCATATTTCCCGTCGATTTGGAGAGCGTTGCCTGCCTTGTCTTTCAACAGATAGGAAGCATAGACGGACTTGTAGGAACCGATATCCAGATTGATGGAAAAAACGAATTGGATCTGCTCGAACTCGACCTGATCGACGATCGCGCGGACGTCCGAGACCGCGTCTGAATAGCTGACGATCTGGATCCTCAGTGTCTGACAGGTTTTGGGAAGCGCGTTCCGGGCTTCCTTTTGCGAGATCCAGACAGTTTCGCCGGTGCCGGAACAGCCCTCCTTTTCAGAGAGCACCATATTCCATTCATCCAGGGGATAGATGGACATGTCGGCGTCTGTCTCGCGGCTTTCTTCGCGCGGGTCTGTCTCGATCTTGCCCGTCTCTTTTTCGGACCCGTGGCCGCAGGAAGCGAGCGGGATCAGCATGCAGACGATCAGAAGAAGAGGGATCAGTCTTTTTATCATTTCCCTGCCTCCTCTCTCAGTGAAAGCACATAGGCCTCATCGATCGAAAAATAGGCATAAAACGTGGATAATGCGTATTTCTGCCTTCTCTGTAGGAAAACGAAGATCTTCTCCATCTCCTTCTCCCAGGCTGCCACGCCGCCCGAGAAATCTCCGGGCCAGCGGATCTCCTGCAACTTCATGAGCGGAGCTACGCTGTCATAGACTTCGTAATAGAGTTCGGCCATTTTTTCCGGAGTATAGATCTCCGTTGCGGCTTCGTAATATCTGAGATAGAACCGGTTCGCAAACGTCTGGTTCTTCATGAGCTTGGTCATGATGAGCGCTGTCACGGAGTTGTAGTTGAAAGCATTGCCAAAACAGTCTGCGGAATAACCCCAGGACAGGGACAGCGTCGTATCCTGATCCAGCAATGCATAATGCCACTTCGTGTCGAAACCGGACGGGTCGTCCGGGTTTTTGTTGCGCCACAACTTGATGTTGTTGTGGGGCCAGTCCGCACCGCAAAGAATCAGATGCTCGACATACATGTCGATGAGGGAATCGACGTCCAGCACGTCGCAAACCCATGCATAGTTCTCCGGATCCGTCACGCCGTTTCTTTTGATGAAATGGTAGATGTCATTGAAATTGTCGCCGTCCGCGGGATCTCCGTCCGAGACCACGTAGTCTGCCAGATTGTCCCGGTTGACTTTGGAATAGTCGCTCTCCATGACGGTCACGTTCTCGGGCAGAATGCCGTAATGATTCGTTGCGAACTGGGTCTCATACCGTTCACGGCAGTTGTAAACGCCCCAGAATTCCCCGTTGACGAAGAGGAGAGCCGGCGTATAGGCCATATGATCCACGCCGAGAAGGCCGCCCAGGCGCTGTGAGAACGCGTCCCGGACATATGAAACGCCGCAGTCGTTGCCCCCGTTACGCAGGATCAGCCGCTCGAATTCGGAAATGATGGCGTCGTTGTCGTCTGTCGCGTAACTGCCGAACAGCGTATAACGCAAAGACTTTTCGCCCTCGTTATCTTCGTTGAGCGAGCCTTTATAGTAGAAACGCAGAGACTTCATGAGCTTGGAAGCGGAATATTTGCCGCTGACGCCCACTTCGATGTTGGAGTGCCCCACACGTTCGCCGGATTCGTTAAAGAGTTCGAGATAAGCTTCTGACCGGGGTCTCGGGTCGGATGAGTTATATCTGTTATAAATGCCGATCGCCGAGATCCAGTTCCGGACCGGCAGCGTGAGTGAAAACACTTTGACGCGGTAGGTATCCGCGAAATTCGGAATGATCACGTAGGTGTTCGTGATCACGTCCGTGGAAGCTTCCGTTTCATTATCGATCCCGATCGCTTTGATGACGTGGCAGCCGATCATGGTCTCGCTTTTGGGCTGCGCCCCTTCTCCGAGATACTGGATGCCCCGCTTGATCTCATTGCCCCAGGCGGACTCCGTCGTCTCATCCAGGAAGATGGGAGACTTATATTTTTGCGAAGACGCGGTCGGAGCAGACCCGTCTACCGTATAGTAGATGGTATAGCCAGCCGGAGCTTCCAGAGTCAGCGAGAAAGCCTGGTCGTAGAAGCCGGCCTGATGGGAAAAAGAGACCTCGTCACGCGTCGGGTAAATGAAATCGTTCACGGCCCCTTTGGACGTCTGAGGAGCGAAACGGATCAGATCCGCCTGCCCCAGTTTGGTCAGATTGTAAACCGCATAGTAGCTGTTCTTCAGAAGGCCCGTCTTGACGGCGATCTTGTGCTTGGACATACCCTGGGCGATATGGATGTTTCTCAGACTGAAATCGTCTTCCAGTTCCGTCCCGATGAAATATTCGGAGACAGCGGACGATGCTTTGAAATCGAAACCTTCAGCATTGAAATTGATGCCGCTTTTGCCCAATACGATCGTATTTTCGGAATTGTCCAGATGCAAATTTTCAAAAGAAGCATCGAAAGATGTCGGTTCGTAAATGGAATAGGACGTGTTGTACCGGCTGCCGTCCTTTCCGGTCGCACTTGCGCACCGGATCAGGAAATAATGTCTGGGCAAGATCATCAGTTGATCTGCAAACCGGTATTCGAGAAAAACCCCGTTCCCTTTTCTGTGATAGATCGAAAGTCCCTCCAGAGAAACGGCCATATCCGAAGTATTGAAAAGCTGGATGTAGCCCATCGGGCAGGAAGCGTCCGTATTGTTGCCCGGTCCGTAGACCTGGCTGATGATGATCGCATCCGCATCCTGAGCGAACGGACCCGTGTACGCAAGGATCGAACCGGTCGGAGAGTTGCCGGATTCTTTTTCTGCAAGATTCGACCCGTCGCCATGTTGACCGATACTTTCCGTCCGGTCTGAGGCGTGGTCATCCGAAAAAAGCCCGCAGGATGAAAGCAAAAAAATGCCGGCAAGCAGGAAACAGATCAAAACTATGAAATTGTGCTTCTTAGAATGGATGATCACGGCAGGCCTCGAAAATGTAAAAAACAGTCAAAGAGAGTTGAAAAAAATCGGGTTGCCTGAGACAACCCGATTATCCTGATCAGGCTCACGCTTTGGAAACCATCTGGAGAATGGATTTGAGCGGAAGAACAAGCTGATCATCAGTCAGTCTTACGTTAGGAATCGCGACACCGACGACGCGGTCGATAGACAATGTCGGAACCAGAACGACGTCTCCGACCTTGTATTTGATGCCGTCTGCTTCAGGCTTGAAGAAATAAACCTTCGGACGTTCCGGGAAAGCGATACCGACGACTTCGGTTCCTTCCCCTTCGGGAGCTTCCTGGAGCGGTTCAGCGGAGACGTGGGTCGCAGCAGCGGCACGCGCTTCGTTGATGACGGCCATGGTCTCGTCCAGAGCGGTTCCTGTGCCGAACAGGTTTTCATCCGGTTCGCTGACAGGGGCGTCGGACGTGCAGTCCACGACCTTCTCGGTTCTGGAATCCGCGATCACGGAGGCGATGACCTGCAGAGCAGCTGCCTTGTGTTCCGCATCGGGAAGAACCAGAATGACTTCATTGTCTACTGTCGTCAGACGGGAGCGCATCATGTGTCCCGTGCTGTTCCACATCTCATAACGGGATCCGGTCATACGCTGATTGTCCGCATTGGTCATATCGTCAACGTCTGCAGAATAAGCGATGGCACGGGTGGAGTCCACACCGGCTTTCACGGAATCAAGATCCGGATAAACCTTGGATACGGCCAGCTGTTTGTCTTCAGCACTCTTCAGGAAGAAGATCGTGTTGCCCTTATCCGTTCTGCGAAGCATGTAGTAAGGCTCGCCGGATCCGCCTGCAGCAGCGGCTGCGGCAGCGGGAGCGGTTCCTTCTGCATTTTCAGCGGCAGGAGCGGCTTCTTCTTCGGCACCCTTCTTGCGGGGCCACTGAACGATAGCGTCCACGAGGAAGAAAATGATGAAAGCGACGCAGAAGATGAAGAACAGCCAGGTATGGATGTCTTCGGAAAGATAGATGTTGTTGTAAACGATCTGTCCGCCAAGGAAGAAAATCGAGAAGACGGACCAGATGAAACGGATCAGGTCTTTTCTGATCACCAATCCGTAGATCACGAACATGGCGCCGGTCATCATCAGGCACGGAATGTGCGGACAATAGTGCCACAGCCAGCCGATGATTCCGAACAGCAATGCGGCACCGCCTACGACAAAAGCGCCGATTCGATTAATCATTTTATACATAAACTACAGAGCCCCCTTTTCAAACGAAGGTAGAAACTTTTACAGTTATGGTTATTATTACATATTTTTTTCCATCTGTCAAGTTTGATAAACTATTTTTATGAAAAAGAAACGCTTTTGGACTCTTTTTTTTGAAAAAAAGGGGTCCTGAGCCCAAAATACAGAAAAAAACGGCCGGAGCGCATGAACGCAGGGGCCGTTTCAGGAGAAATCAGAGACGCTCGGCGCGCTCGATATCCAGGAAATATTTATATGTGTCCACCGTCAGTTCCCCGCAGGCAGCCTCGTCGCAGGCGATGATCGCGCCGTTGTGGTACTGGAGCGCTGAGCACGTCCATTTCTGACTGACGGCTCCTTCCACCGTCGCAGCCAGCGCGCGGGCCTTGTTGTGTCCGTTGATCAGGATCAGTACTTCTTTGGAATCGAACACGGTTCCGACGCCGACGGAAAGAGCCTGACTGGGCACTGCTTCCGGATCGTTGCCGAAAAAGCGGGAGTTCACGATCCTCGTGTCCGTCGTCAGGTTGCGCACGCCGGTCCGGGAGGCGAGACTCGTGAACGGTTCGTTGAATGCGATGTGACCGTCCACACCGATGCCGCCCATGAACAGATCGATTCCGCCGTAGGAAGCGATCTTCGCTTCGTATTCCCTGCATTCGCGTTCCGGATCATCCGTCATGCCGTTCAGGATGTTGATGTTTTCCGGCTTCATGTCCACCAGGTGGTCGAAGCAATTGTCGTGCATGAAATACCAGTAGGACTGGTCATGCGTTCTCGGAAGGCCCAGATACTCGTCCATATTGAAGGTGACGACGTTGGCAAAAGACAGTTCACCTTCCCGATTCATCCGAGAAAGTTCCCGATAGACGCCGATCGGAGAGGAACCCGTCGGCAGTCCGAGTACGAACGGTCTCTTTTCCTTATGAGCTCTGATTTTCGACGCGATGTAATCAGCCGCCCATTTACACATTTTGTCGTAGTTGTCCTGAATGATGACGCGCATACGATACTCACTTTCTGCGGATCTATCCGCTGTTTTTGTAAAAATTTTGTCTTATTTAAGACATTTTTCAATAATTATGTTCTTTGCTCTTTCCGTTCGGATTGCCGCGGAAGAAAAGCATGAGGAAAAAGATCGCTTCGACCAGAACGAACAAAATGATCAATACGATGACGAAAGGCTGGATCCCCTGTTTTTCCGTTTCGGCCTCATCGATCCGCTCGATATAGGAGGCCAGCGTGTCGGAGTCCATCGTTTTGGAAAGCGCTTCGACGCGGCTGACGCTCAATGTGACGTCCTGTCCTGCCTCGTTGCCTTCAAGGATCAGGCACATGTAGGTCGCGGCTGACGCGGCAGGCGTCACGTCGAAGCAAATATCATTCTCCATGCCGGGACGGATGGTCTTCTCGGTCCGGATCACGTAGTCATCCGAGCCCAGGAGAACGGTCAGAGTGTAATCCCCTTCACTGCCGAACAGTTCGCATGAGATGTTCAAATAGTCGCCCGCAATGATGGACGATTCGCCCAGTGCGGAAACCATGATATAGGCCTTGGACTGTTCATCAGGAAGATGCATGGATGCGAGCAGCATGCGGGTGCCCCGTTCGGAGGTCCCGATTCTGAGCTGCTCACAGTTTGGCCCCGCTTTCCAGCCTCTCGTGCTGAGCGCACTTCTGAAATTCCATAGCGTATAGCTCCCGACCGTCTCCACGGACGACGGAGCGACCGGATCGCAGACGGTCAGCGTATGCGAAAGACCCTTCATGGAAGACAGCGCTCGGGACAGCCTGAGGCTGATGCCGGGTGCGAGACTGTCGACAAAAGAGCGCAGCGTGTCTTTTCTTCGGGATGAATCGATTTCCCGGATATAGTCGAGCAGCGTGCGCAAACTCTTTACGGACAGTCCGGTCAGATCGGTCTGGAATCCTGCGCAAAGATCGGATGAACAGGCCAGCAGATAGGCCTGCGCGAATGAAGAAGAGAGCGTTTCATCCGTAAGAGTGCCGGAAGGTCTCCATTGGATCAGATAATCCGAGCCCAGGAGCCCTTCGTATTTCCAGGTTTTGAAGAGTTCGTCAAAACAGCTGTTCCCGGGTCCCGGATAAAACAGTTCATCTTCAGATTCCGGTTCGAAACTGTCCCAGGGGTCTCCCAAAGAGCGGAACATGATCCGGTAAACCGATCCCGTAGGAGATCGTTCGGACAGTATCAGGGAAAGCCACTCCACGAAAAGACCCGTGTCGAAGACAGCAGTCCCGTCCAGTGCCCTGCCAGAGATCAGCGATCCGGTATATTCAGCGGTGACAGGCAGAATGATCTCGATCGAAGAGTTCGCTTCCCTGGCCGCTTCGCTGATCAGAAGGATACCCGGGATCAATGCTTCGACCGTTTCTTCAATGGAACAGATCTCTCCGTCCGGACCCGCGAAAGGTTCGTTCAGCGAGTTTCCGATCACGAATCCGTTCAGATCTCCGAAAGATTCGCACAGAAAACGGACGGCCGCATAGATCACGATCCGTTCGGAAAGGTCATGGACCAAAAAAGCCCTCTGCCCGTTCTGTTTGGTTCCGTCCCTGTTTTCCTCTTCTTCGGAAGGAGTGCCGAAATCCCATTCTTCCGTACCGACATAAGACTGTTTGGCCAGCGTTTTGAAATCGATCTTCTTCTTAGAAGACATCAGCAGCCGGATATAGATCCTGCAGCCCATGATCGCGTAGTTCGTAATTTGCTGATTCAGTTTCTGCACGTAGTCCGTGTCGAAAAAGAACGAATGATTTTCAAATGAAAAAGCGTCGCCGGTCTGGACGTTGAACAATTCGGTCAGATCGACGTCGATCACCACATGGCCCAGATTCAGCCCGATACCGGTCTCCGGATCCTCGATCACGGCGCCCTTGAAACCGCTGCTCACAGCGTTTTTCGACGACTCGGTCTTGTTCAGTTCGACGCATCTGGGAGCGGTGACCGGGAAGATCGCACCGTCCGAATCGATCACGCAAACAAGGACCGAAACGAGCCTTTGCAGCACCTCCGGAGCCTGAAAAACGAACGAAAAGCTGTTCGTCATTTCGGTTTCCAGGACTGGAGACGGATCGTCGAGCTTCAAAAAATCGGCATAGGAGGAGCCAAAATCAAGCAAAAACATCCCGATCCGGGAGCTGGAGTGAGTTCCGGACATGCGGATCGTCACGTATCCCTGCACCGATACTCTCTTGGAAGAAGGATCGTAACGGCAAAGCGTGATATCTCCGCAGGGATCGACATCCGGTGTCCCGTGAGGCACGGGTTGGATGGCGAAGAAAATCAGAGAGCCTCCGGTTCCTCCGTCAGGCCGCAGCGTGATCTTCTTCACGTCGCAGAAAGGATAGGAAACATAATAGATTCCCGAATCGTTCGGTTCGATCGCCAGCGTGGTCTCATATGTTTCCCCGTTCGAAGATTCATACTCGACCCCCAGGCTCTGACAGCCTGACCGGTTGTTGAGAGAGATCCGCAAATCGCAGTCCGGATCAAGCTGGGACGGGATCTCGTCGATGATGATCTCGGACCGTCTGGCCAGAATGGTGAACTGGATCCGGTCCTCGCCGTTCTCTTCGAGAAACAGTGAGGAATAGGACAATCTGGATCCCACAAAGCGGCCGGGCGAAACGGTAACGGATTCGTCATCCAGCGCGCGGACCGGCAGGATCGGCAGAAAAACGGTGAGCACGAGCAGCATGCAAAGGAAGCAGGACACGATCCTCAACCGCTTATTCGATTGCAGAGACATAGTGCCCTCCTCCAAATCATTATCTCAAAGAGATCTTTTCCTCGTACATGAGTCTGTCCGCACGTTCGAAAATACCCGAAAATGCGATATCCGCCCCGGGCATATAGCTGGACATGCCGACGGAAACGACGACTTTCCCGGCTTTTGCATTCTTGATGATCTCGCTCTTGAAAGCTTCGATCAGCTGTCTCCGGCTCTTGTAGTCCCCGTCTGTCAGGATCGAAACGAACTCATCGCCCCCGATCCTGTAAACTTTGCTGTTGGCAAAATGTCTCAAAATCAGGTTCGAGGCTTCGATGATGGCTCTGTCGCCCGCATCATGCCCGTACTTGTCGTTGATCTTCTTCAGTCCGTTCAGGTCGAACACGGCGACGGCGAAAGACGCTGCCGTCCCGTCTTTCATCTGACGGTCCAATTCCGCGATATCTTCCAGATAGGCCAGTTTGCTCTTGACCTGGGTCAGTGAGTCCGTATAGGCCAGATTCTTGAATTCTCCGAGTTCCTTCTGCTGGATCTTCTCACGGATCAAAGCCTGCTCGATCCGGTTCCTGTAATCGTCCCGTTCGGATTCCAGAACGTGAACGTGCAGGATGCAGGTCCCGATCAGATAACCCATCGAGTTCAAAGGGACCAGCGGGAAGAAGATCTGGATCACGATCATTAAGACCATGGCCATGCCGAAAGAAGCGATGGCATAATGTCTCTTCTTTTTGGATCTTTCATATTTTCTGCCGTTCAGAAAAGCATAGACTGCGGTAGAAGCAAAAAGAACAATCTGGAAAATGTAGGAAATATCCCGGACGATACCTGCGTGATAGTTCCCTTCATCATCCATCCAGAACATGAAGTCCGTCTTGAAGAAGCAGTTGACGATCACGACGCAGACCTGAAAAACGACGAACACGCCGCCGGCGGTGATCAGGATCGTGGAAGCGACGCTCCCGTCCTCCGTATATTTTGAAACGAAAAGCATCCACATGATGACCGTTGCGGCCATCGCGAGGAAAAAGAACATCGTGTCTACGTAGGCCGCCTGATACAGGTGGTATGAATCGAAAATGCCCCACAAAAGATCTGCCAGGAAAAAGGCCCCGACGGATACAAGGAAGGCCCGATAGGCTCTCTGTCCGGCAATGTGATGCACCTGCTTCGCTCGAAACAGGAAATCATAGTTTGTGATCAATAAAACTGTCAGCGCCAAAATGGCGATGTACTCATACCTCATAATACAAAAACCCGGAGATAAATTTGAAATGATTAGGTGACGATTTGTCCGCTCAGCAGAAGCGGGAAAACGGTATCGGCCTTCCTGACCGCCTCTTCGTCTCCGCGCTCCGCGGCATATTTTCTGTAGAGCGCGATCTTGCTCTTCACGTTGCGGATCGAAGGATGGTCTTCGGAGATCGGCCTTTTCGGGATCAGTTTCATGCTGTCCATGACCATATCGCAGAGCAGATCCGGGATCAGTTTGTCCAGATCCGCGTCTTTGAGGTAACCGATCGAGATCAGCTGCGAAGCAAATCCCAGCGAACTGGCCGTGAACCAGCTTCCGTCGAAACGGTCTTTGGAAACCTTGCCGTCCGTTACGGGAGAATTGATCTTATTCGTTAGATAAGCCAGCACCATGCGCTCATGCACGTCGATCATGACGAGCGTTCCGGTCCATCCCTGATGTCCGATCACGAAGCTGTCAGACTGCGTTCCGAAATAGGTCACGCGGCTGTCTTCGCCCTGACGCCACCATCCGATTCCCCAGTTTCCTGCATCCGTGCTCTTCGGACCGTTGAAAAGATCCATGACGGTCTGCGTGAAATACCGGTATGGGCCGTATCCTCCGCTGATCATCACGGAACCCAGTTTCGCAAGGTCCTCCGCATTGCCGAAGAGGCCCGCATGACCGGAAATGCCCGCCATGCAGTGATAGGCTTTTCCATCGTGGACGAGACCCTGGAGCGTATGCGTCCGGTTGCCCTGGAAACTGACGTTGCCGTCTCGGGTATTGCCCTGCAATTCGGTCGCGGCGCAGTCTGAAGGTTCAAACCCGTGCTGAAGAGGGTTGAAGGTAAGATGGGTCAGGCCCATCGGACCGTAAAAGGTCTTTTTCAGATACGTATCCAGATCCGTGCCCGAGACCGCTTCGACGATCCAGCCAAGGATCATATAGTCGACGTCCGAATAAACAGTCCGCGTCCCCGGACGGTACATCAACGGGGTCTTGCAGATGGCCAGTTTGGTCTTCTCCCGGGTCTCCGCATTGCCTTCGTATCCCGAAAACAGAACGTTGACCTTGTGCGGGTCATAATTCAGTCCGGCAGCATCCATGGGGATCTGGAAATAACCCGGATCAGGAGGAAAACCGCCCTGATGGCACATGAGATCGCGCACGCTGAGTTCGGATTTCCAGGCTTTGACCGTATCCAGACCGGGATACTCTTCCATGCTCCTGTACCGGATCTCGATGGTCTCGTCGACAAAGGCGTCTCCGATGATCTGAACGATTTTTTGATGTATGTCCAGCAGTCCGTCCGACACCAGTTTCTGAATGGCGAAATTAGTCGCCATCATCTTGGTCACGGAAGCCAGATCGTATAAGGTGTCTTTGGTCACGGGAGGAGAATCCTTCTTGGGCGTCAGATCCTCGTGATAGGCATTGACCGTTCCTGCGCAGTCGGAAAGCACCAGCCGTCCGTCTTTGACGAGTGCCCATTGGGCGCTCGGAAAACCGAAGGAAATATCCGATTCCACGATATCCCGGATCAAGCGCACGATCCGCGGGTCCGGTCCGTAAACTGCATTGTCTTCCCTTTCGATGACGACGGGATAAGGGATCATAACGTGAACCCGCGTATCCGGATCTTCGCAAAGATCTTTGGCCGAGACCTGGATCATGTTGATCCCGTTTCTTGTCACGTCCGCGATATCCAGTTCATAAGACTGATCCGGTCGGACTGAAGACAGATCCGCCAGATGCCCGTTGATATAGACGGTAAAGATGTCCGCGACTCTTCCGAACTTCAGAAAAATCGAGCCCTGCCCTTCATAACCGAAGAAACCGATGGCGCAGTTCGTGGGCAAGGAATTGTCCACATTTCCCTGCCAATCCGGAAACTCCACGCTTTTCTGAAATTGATATTCCGGAACGCATCCGACCGATCGCAGAACCATAATGTCTCCCATCCGAATAATTGCAAATCTTCTCGCATTATAATTATATGCGCGCGCGGAACAAATGTCAAGCACGAAAGGCTTCAACCCGCCTTTTTCGCTTGTTTTTTTCCGAAAAACAGAGTATACTGGACACAGAAAAAGCCCGTCTCTTTCAAACGGGTGCTGCGAGAAGGAGTTTCTATGGACCGTTACGCATCAGCAAAAGAAATCTACAAAAAAATCGGTGTCGACCCCGAAACAGCGATGAAAAGGCTGTCCGACGTGGCCGTTTCCATGCACTGCTGGCAGGGAGACGACGTCCGCGGATTTGAAAACAAAGAGCTGTCCGGAGGGATCCAGACGACCGGAAACTATCCAGGCAGAGCCCGGAATCCGCAGGAACTCATGGCGGATATCGACAAGGCTCTTTCCCTGATCCCGGGCCGGAAGCGGATCAACCTTCACGCCAATTATGCCATTTTCGCGCCGGGCGAATTTGCGGACAGAGACGCTCTGGAGCCCCGTCATTTCGAACCGTGGGTCGCTTATGCAAAGGAGAGAGGTCTTGCGCTCGACTTCAACCCGACCTATTTTTCCCATCCTTTCGCAGCCGATAACCTGACGCTCTCTTCCCCGAACGAAGAGATCCGGAATTTCTGGATCCGCCACGGTATCGCCTGCCTGAAAATCGCATCCTATTTTGCCAAGGAGACCGGTTCCTACTGTCTGGTCAATTTCTGGATCCCGGACGGCTACAAGGACACGCCCGCAGACCGGTTAGGGCCGCGGCAGCGCTTTGCTGACTCCATGGACAAAATCCTGAATTCTGATTACGACAAAAAGAACGTCAAGATCTCCATCGAGTCCAAAGTCTTCGGGATCGGGCTGGAATCCTACACGGTAGGGTCTGCGGAATTCGGACTTCAATATGCCCTGTCCAGAGGCGTCATGTCTCTCATGGACAACGGTCATTATCATCCCACAGAAAAAGTTTCGGACAAGATCTCATCCATGCTGCTGTTCAATCAGGAGATCGCGCTTCACCTGACACGCGGGGTCCGCTGGGACAGCGACCACGTCATCAGGCTGGATGATGAGACCCGGGAGATCTGCAAAGATATCGTGGCCTGTGACGCTTTGGAGAGAGTTCTGATCGCCACGGACTATTTCGATGCCTCCATCAACCGTGTGGCCGCCTGGGTCATCGGAATGAGAAATGTGCAAAAAGCCCTGCTCGAGGCCCTGCTCCTGCCTTTGCCCGCCTTGAAGCAATTGCAGGACAGCGGTGATTTCACCCAGTTGCTGGCTTACACCGAATCCTTGAAGAATATGCCTTTCGGGGATATCTGGGACGAATACTGCAAACGCCAGAATGTGCCAGGAGACCTCGAGTGGTTCTCCGTTGTCCGGGACTATGAACAGAATGTGCTCTTAAAGAGATAGATCCGGTTTTTAAATCGATTGTGAAAAGTTCAAAAAAGCCTAGGAACGCAGTTTTTCCTGGGCTTTTTTGCGGCCCAAACCAAGGAGTCTATCGAAAGCCCGAAATCTCCTTTTTCTTCAGTTTTTTCTGTTTTTGGGGATAAAAAGCCAAAATGAAGCCTCACTCGACCGAACGAAGTCAAGTGAGGCTTTTCAACTGCATTTTTGTTCAATGAGACAGGCGGAGAATCGCCGTCTCGTCTGCGGGAAGACTGAAACGGATCTTTCCCGGTGCGAGAGAATAATCCATATCGCCATAGATCCGT
>CADBRS010000096.1 GCA_902797125.1 uncultured Ruminococcus sp. | reverse complement strand
GTATTTCAAATCATGGTCGACAATATTGTGTCCGCAGATGTAATCAGCCCCTGCAACGAAAGACGAAAAGGTCTTGGCATCCGACGTATGAAGTTTTTCGTTTTTTTCCGTAACCGCGCCGAAATCATTGATATTTCCGCTTTTCTCGGCCACTTCAAAATCTATGAAAAAGATTCGTTTGTTCACTATCTTTATCTCCGCTTTTCATTCGAACTCTGTTCTTCTTAGTCATGGAAAAAACTGCATTGAACTGGGGCTTCCTATGTCCTCGTTTCAATGAACAAATCGATATCATCTATGATGTATTTGTCCCCAGTTGTATGCAATGCTTCATAACAGTCGTGTGAGGCTTCACATCATACAGTCGATCCGCTGCTTTTCTTGCTTGATAGTGTAAATCAAAAAGCTCATCTAATCACCCCCTGAGTATTATTATACACCACGTAACGTCACTTTTTAACAGTTTTGTTGTGTAAAAATCGTATACTAGAAAAACACACTCCGAGGCTGCTATGCACCCCAAAAGTTGGACTTCATATGATTTCAATACAACTAAGCCCGATCAAAAACGACCGGGCTTTTTGTTAGTTTGTTAATTATTTGTTTTCCCATCCGAAGGAGGGACAATGGTTCGATCCAAGATCAAACCGTTGTCATTTCGGATCGTCATTTCTTCTTAATGATGCCCTTCTTCTTGAGCAGGAAGAACACACCGACACCGGCTCCAGCCAGAACCAACAAGACACCGAAAATAATGGCGACGACAGCTCCGGCAGGAAGGCCTTTCTTTTCCGTCTGGTCATCGTTTCCGGGATCTATCGAACCGGTTTCGCTTTCCGTGCCATCGGTTTCATTTTCACCGTCTTTTGCCTGTTCGAAAACTACAGCGAATTTGGAAAAATGATTCGTACGGAACGAAACATATCCATCCTCGAAAACGGCATTCATATCTGTCTTGCCGCCTTGCGGATCCAGATAATAGACCTTGGCAACCTGTCCTTTGGGGACCTCCGTGGCAAACGGCAGCCGGACCGTGACCGAGCCTGAAGAAAATGCCGTTCCGCCTAGAGACACCTCGATGACGAGCTGTACGCCGTCCAGATCCTCGATTCCGAAATCGGACGACAGCACATTGAGCGTCAGTTCAGCCGTCTGTCCGCCTATGTCCGTCACCGCTTTGGGATCGAACACAAGGACTGTTTCGCCGATCGTGACGATGACTTTTCCTTTACCCTGTTCAGCGGTTTCGAACAGCTTCGAAAGATCCTGCTTCTGCCCCGGTTCAACTTCCAGGTCGTAGACCTTGACTCCGTTTTGATCCACGGAGTAATGGTAGCCCGTCGCCTTGATCACACGCTGCTCCTTATGGGAAGCGTCATGTGCGCAGACGCGTTCTTCCAATCCGTCGTCGGTCTCGGTTGCGGGTTTCACGACCTGCCATTCGCCGTAAGCATGACCGATCGGTTCCAGCACGCCGTATGCAGCCAGATCCGTGATCGGGTTCTGCCCTGCCTGATCCTCGAAATACTTGTTGCAGGTAGGGCAATAGAAGTAAGCCTGTTTCCCGGCAGCCTCGCAAGTCGGATCCGTTTTTGCGACCGAGCGCATCGCGGCATGCGAACAGGAAAGGATCGGGATCTGCGTGTTCTCGTTCCGCTTGGTATGGCATACCGAGCATTCCTCGTGCCGGATGCCGGCAGACAGTTCGGTGGCGGGCTGATCCACGACCCAGACGAACTGATGCCCTGCGGCCGGGATGATCCCGTATGCCTGCAAGTCGTCGATCACCAGCTGGCAGTCCGCGTCACTGAAATATTTCTGGCAGTTTGTGCAATAGTAGTAAGCTTCCTTACCTGTCGTCTCGCATCCCGGTTCCACGCGTGCAGTCTTGACCGTGTGGGCATGTTCGCACTCCTGCATCGGGATGACGGTATTCTCGTTCCGCTTAGTGTGGCAGACCGAACATTCCTCGTGCTTGAGTCCGGTGGAAATGGCTGTGGCGGCCTTGTCCACGATCCAAACGAACTGATGTCCGGTTGCCGGGATTTTGCCTGCTCCAGTTTTCCAGGAATCGATGTTTGCGATCTGGGTCTTGCCGGCTTCATCTTCGTAGTAGAGACCGCAGCCTGTGCAGCGGTAATAGGTTTTCAGACCGTCCTCCGTGCAGGTGGCTGCCTTTCCGGGCGTTGGCTGCATCGTATGCTCGTGCGGAATGTCTTCGTAGAGCGCAGTCGCTACTGTATCGGATGTCACGTTGATCAGTTCTCCGGCCTGCTTTTCGACACCGCCGATCTGCCAGCCTTTGAACCGTTTCCCTGCAGGCGGAGTAAATCCGCTGGACGGAAGGACGAATCCTCCGCTCACATTGGATACGGACGCCATCGTTCCCGTGCCCGCGCCGGGCTGGAACGAAACGGTGAAAGTACCTGTCGTCAGGGTCACGACGTATGTGGAAAAATGAGTCGTCAGGAAACTGATGACACCGTCCTCATAGGTGGCCTGCATATTTTCGACCGTGCCTTCGGGGCTGACATAGAAGACCTTGAGCACATCCTTGGAGCCAACCTCGAACGTGGCGGGCAGGCTGACGTGGATGGCACCGACGAAGGTCCCGCCCTCGAGCTTGATCTCATAGATCTCCTTGATGTTGGAAAGATCGGCTTTGTTCAGGTCTCCCGTAGCATATTGCTGTCCGATGCGAATGGACAGGAACAGATCGCCTAATCCGTCGAGAGAACCGACGGTTTCCGGATCCATTTCGAACGTCACGTCGCCGATGCCGATCCGGACTCCGAGTCCGTTTCCGGAGGCCGCATTGATCAGATCAGACAGATCGGTCTGCGCAGGATCCTCGGATTCCATGACCAGATCATTCCCATCCCGTTCGAACGGGATATCCTTGAAGCGGGCCTCGATGACGATACCGTTCCGATCTACCGTATAAGACGCCTGTTTGCCGGATGCGACTTTCGTGTCTCCGACATACCAACCGTCGAACATCTTTCCGTCAGGAACGGATGATCCGACGGACAGTGACACAGCACCTTGATTGTCAGATTGAAGTTCGGTTTCTTCCGATCCGATCTTCTGGATCGCGGTATAACCGAACCGGTATTCGAACACGATCTCGATCTCGCTTCCCTTCGTCCGCACGGTATAGGGGACGGTGCCGTCTCCCAGACGGACGGTGAGCGAATCGGTGAACCGGTAGCCGTTGTTGGCTCTCACGATCAGCGTCAGCCTGTAATCGGTCATGTATTTGAACGAACTGTCGTCGGTATTCCATGTCGCGCTGATCAATTCGAAAGTGCTTTCCTTGTACGTGTCCACTTTCCGGATCAAAGCTTCCGGTTGGACATCTGGAAGATCGTGCAAAGTGATCGAATCCACGGCTTCGGATTCCGTGCTCCGGAACACCCGGGTCAGGCGCACCTGATTGGCTCCGACCTTCGTTACGCTGCCTTCATATGTGCTGTCCCCATCCAGGAACGCGCCGGAAACGGCTCCTGCAAAGCTGCTGTTTTCAAGCAGTTCCGCGACCACTGTCAGTTCGTAATCGGTATCGTATCCGTATGCCTGAGGCGCCGGATTCCAGAATGCCGAGATCACACGGTATCCGAAATAAGTATCGTCTTCCAGCGTCGGTGAAGCGAACAAGCCTTCGGTCGTCGGGGCATTGCCCTGGACCGGTTTGTTCACGCCGCCGATCTCGATGCGGTCCACGATCCGGTCGCCTACCGTGTAGTGGCGCGTGCCGGACGAAACCCTCTCACTGAAATAGTCTGAAACTGTCCCGTCATAGTTTTCAACGGTCTTGGCTACATAGACTTCGACAGACCATTCGAAAGTTCCCATCTTTTCGGTCGAAACTTCCAGTTCGTTTTCATCGGACCAATGGACCTGATACCCGAGATAGGAGTCATCGTCCTGCACCTTGAACAGATATCTGATCCGGACATCTTCCTCGTTCGTAGCGGCGTCCACGGAAATCTTGGCGTGAGGTTCCCGGTATCCGAAAGTCGGCTCCGAGATACCCGTGATCTCCGGGGTCTCCAGATTCGGTTCGACCGTCACGGTAAACCGGACATAGCCGGTGTCCCCCATGCTCTTGTCCGGGTCCTCCGTCTTCCGGACGGTGACCACGAGTTCGTATTCGTAAACGCCGGGCAGCGCGGTGTCGACCTGAAGATAAGGATCTCCGTTCGTGTCGACGAACTGCGGCTCACCGCTCGCGTAGGAATACCATTCGTAGACCACATAGTCATTGACGCCGTAATAGTCGTTTTCATATGTGCCGTTGATATATGCCACGCTGCCCTGCTTGAAGGTAAACTCGGTCTGCGCGTAAGTTCCGTATTCAAAAGTGCCCTGGAAATAGTACTTAAGCAGTTCCATCGGATAATAGATCGATTCCAGTTCGAAGACCGATGCGATCGCGTTATAGTTCAGCCTGTACTCGATCCTGACGGAAAGCAGATAGTAGTCGAACCAGATGCCTGCGAGTTCGGTCAGTTCCTCTTCCGTGAAATTGAAATCTCCGCCGTTTTTCAGCACCGAGCAATACTCGTTGGAGAGCCCGCTGCGGGTGGTCTTGAGCGTGCCAGATGCATACCGCTCAAAGAATTCATAGGGGATCGTCACGTTGAACGTAAAGTTGCTCTTGTTGTCGAAGGTCGCCTGCACGGCGTCGTCCTGATCCGCATAGTGGAACATGTCGAGGATGTATTCGTTCCCTTCACGCCCCACATAGTTTTCGATATACCCGGGCCCCGTCAGATAGACGCGCCCGCTGAACGTAGGCTGCACCTGGACGCTGTCCAGAGGATGGACCGGATCGATCGCCAGAACCTGTCTTGTCTCATAAGAGTAAGAGTCGCTGATATAGATCGGTGAAGTATACTGGATCGTGCTGCCTGACACATGGAAGCTGAGATCACCGGTAGACGGATCGATTTCAAAATCGGAGACGGTGATATTGCCTTCCGGATTGTAGTCCGTCTTCTCGGTCAGCTGAGGCAGAGACTGCAGATTGACATAAGAGATCTGATACCTTTCGGATTCATAGGTCTCGCCCGTGATCTTGTCATAGATCTCGCAATAGATGACCAGATTCTGGAAACGCATGTCATCGGGATTGTCGAAGGCGATGAACAGCCTGTCTCCGTACACGTTGTAAGTGAAATACTGCCGGTCGGCCACGGTCGACCAAAGAGACGCCAGCGTATAGGTCTTTCGGACACCGTCTTCATACCAGTCCACTTTCCAACTGAAATCCAGATAGAACGGATAATAGCCTTCCGCCAGCTTGATATAGTGATTGTCCAGAGAAGGCGTGAAAACCGCATAGGTCTTGTCCGTCAGGCAGATGATGTCCCGGATGGGCATCATGCCGTCTTTGGAGACGTACTTGTCACCCGAACCTGTGAACTCCAGCCTTTGAGCCGAATCCGAATCGAACCAGTCATAGATCGTCACGTTCTGAATGGACACGCTTTCGATATCGATCTTGATTTCCGTCCACATCGATTCGGTGTCGGTCAGGGACGGATCCTCCGGGCTGTAAGCAGTCACTTCCACGCCGAGGTATCCGCAATAAAGCTGGCAGGCCAGCTGAATATTGACCAGTTCGATGGTGCACGTGCCTTCCCCGGTCGAGGGATCGATCACGGCGCTGTATCTGAGTCCGTATTCGGACAAAAGATCATCTGCGCTGATCGGAAGATATGCGATCTTCTCTGCATCGAAATCGGTATTGTCCTCATCGACGCGGTAAAAATTCCACTGGTATGCGACCGCGAGCTGATGATCCACGATGGGCTGCGCGACCTGGACGTGGAACCGGACTTTGTCTCCGACCTCTATGAAGCGCTCGTTCAGGCTCTGGTCTATGGATACGATCTGAGGCTGCACCGGGTTGTTCCCGACGTCCAGCCGGATCGGACGTGAGTAGACATATTTGGTGTTGTCGTACTGATTGAACACCTTGCAGTAGATATACCGCCCGTCGTCCGCGGAGCTGACCTGGTAGGACAGCGGGTTGCCTGTCACGTTCAGTTCGTATACGCCCCGGTAGTTGGCCGGGTCGCCGCCTTCGGTCCGGGCAAAGAAGAACGGGTTCAGATCCGCTTCGGTCGTCCAGACGTCGGTTTCCTGATTCAATCTTTCAAGACGCAGGTCTTCAATGATATAGGTCGCAGACAGCGGGGATCCTGAGAAATCCAGAACCAGCTGATAGGTGTCAGCATCGTAATACTGTCCGTCTTTGAGCAGTTTCCGGGTCTGGAAGGCTCCTGAAAATTCATAATTGCCCTGGATCGCATCGAACGAGTCCTCCAGGAGGGTCTGCGGAGCGATGCCCTGTGCCTGATTGGCCGCGGTGACGCGGATCCGGACTTCTCCCTGCCCCAGGTCCTGAGCGCACTGGAAGACGATCCGGTTGATGCCGCCTCTCACGACGTCCGCCAGGTCCCAGGTCACAGAATCGTGTGCCTTGTTCCCGCTGACGTTGCTGTAGATCTGTTTGTTGTCGTCCGTACTCATCACACGGAAAGACACGCCGTCGAAGACCATGTTGGCCAGATCGTTGCCCTGGATGCCGGTCATGTATTCTTCGCTGGGATAGTAGTACCATTTATACCCGATATTCGGGATGTTGTCGTCCACCGTCAGCGATGCTTCGATCGTCTCCCCGTCCTTGGCATGCAAAGATGCAGGGGGCTGGGTCAGGATGATCGGAAAGCTGTTTTCAACCGTGAATTTCGCGGTAGCCGAAACCGTCTCGACGACTGTTCCGGGAATATCCCGCGATTCGGTATAGACGTGCAGGTTGTATTTGTAAGTTCCCGTCTCGCTGACAGAAGGCATGAAGGAGAATTCCGTTTCATAGAGTCCGTCCTCTGTCTTGCGGGTCATGGTGATCTGGCTCCGGCCGCTTGCCGGCTTCGGATTGTTCGGATCCGTGACGTCGAACCACTGGACCGCGATCGTGTCCGAATAGGCGCTGGACACGTGGGCCCGGATCAGATTCTCTTTTTCGGGCAGCCCCATTTCCATGACCGCGCCCGTCGGGCTCTGCGGGTCGAAAGCATCCTTCGGTCCGGTGAGTGAAATGATGGCGTCGGTCACCTGATCGACCACGCGGATCGTCATCTCGCGGGTGGTGACTTTCACGCCCGAATAGTTGTTTTCAATGACGCCGTAGACTTTGATGCCGTCGAACTCTTTGGAGAGCGAGGCCAGAATGACCAGCACGAATTGGCCGTCTACTTCTTCAAACCCGATCTGGTTGAACGGAGCGGCGTCTATGCCGGACACCAGCTGAACCTTCGTCCCGTTCTGGAACTTCAGGTACAATCTGGCGGAATAACCTTTGCCCATCGTGCATCCGGTGGAGG
>CADBRS010000095.1 GCA_902797125.1 uncultured Ruminococcus sp. | reverse complement strand
GATCACCACGCAGGTCACACACGGAGAAACGCTGGCCTTCGGGCTGCTGTTTCTGCTCGTGGCCGTCCTGATCTCACTCTTCCCGATGGGACGCGGAGCCCGGGGCTTCTTTACTTTCAATCCGGGCCTCTGGACGCCGGCATTTTTGATGACTGTCTCGACAGTCATCTATGACTTATTGCTTTTCTCCCTTCCCGAGACCGCGGTGCTGCCGCTCTTGCATACGCCTGCGGCGGTTTCCATGACGTGGACCGTAATCGCCGAACTGTTCGGCGCCTTCAAGGAAGAAAAAGATTTCGAAGTCGTCTCGGACGGCGAGATCAAGTATTGTCTCAAACCGCTGCCGCATCGCAAGAAAGTGCGGCTCGATGAGGACGGGAAAGTGTCCTATGTGCGCGATCTGGATGAAGACGGACTCAAACTGGGCGTGTCCAAGACCCGCCACGTCCGCAACTTCATCAGGACCAGCCGGTCCCGGCCGAAGTCGCTCAACGCCATGCGCCCGCTCATCTACATCCTGCCGCTTTTGGCGATCATCACTTCCGTGGTGCTCTATGCTTTCCGTTTCCGGTTCGGGACGGGGGCGGACGATGCCTATCTGCTCTCGGTGCAGTGCTTCGGACTCTTACTTATGAGTTCGCCCCCGATCTGCATGATCGTGGGACTCACATATGCTCATATGCGGGCGTCTTCGCGGCTGCATGAATACGGGGCATCCCTGATCGGCTATAATTCAGGCATGCGCATCGGGAAGACCCGGAAGGGTAAGATGACCGATCAGGATCCGACCACTCCGGCGGAACCCCAGAACAAGACCTATATCGTCTTCCGGGACGAATATATGTTCCGTCAGATGATGGAAGTGCGTATCCGCCCGATGGCCTTCGTCGATCCCCGCGAGGGACTCGTACGATTGGCCGCGATCGCTTCCGAAGTCGGAGGCGACATGAAGCGGTTCCTGGACTACAAGGCCATGCCGCCCGAAGACATCGGACAGATCGAGATCGTGAAATACAAGACCGGTGGTTTTGTCTGTAATTATTCCAGACTCCCCGGGAAATTGCTCTATTTCGGTAACGCCTCGTTTATGGCGGACAACGAGATCAAGATCCCGGACGAGCTGATCGCGTCCGAACTCAATCTGGAGGCGGACGTGGCAAGACTGTACATGGCCACGAACAACATGCTGGAGTTTTCACTGGACCTGGTCTATATGCCGGCTCCCGAATTTGTGGAGCGCGCCGCGGAACTGGAACGGTTCGGCCTCTATTCGGCCATCCAGTCCTATGACCCCTCGCTCTCGGACGGTTTCATGGACCGCATGTGGTCCGACCGTGTCAAGGGTCAGGCAGGTGCCGGCAGACGATTCGGCGTCGAGGTCTACAAACCTTTCAACTATGAAGAAGACTATGCGACCATCGCAGAACAGACCGATCTGGTCGCTGACAGCGAAGACGCGCTCTGCGAAGCCGTTCTCACCGACCGGCAGCTCGTGAAAGAGCAGGGCAGGTCTCTCCGTCGAGCCTGGCTCGGCGCGGCGATCGCTTTCGGATTGGTCTTGATCTTCGCCCTCTCGGGAAACTTGAACTGGATCAACGGGCTCACAGTGGCCGTTTATCAGTCCGTGTGGGCGATATTGACAGTGGTGTTCGATCCCTGGAGAGGGATCCCCGGCCGGATGGACGAGGAGACCAAAGCCTGGTATCAGGCTCAGCGTGAACGCGACAAAAAACAAAAAGAGCTTCGCAAACAGGAAAAGGAAGCTCAAAAAAGAGAATTGGCCTCGCAAAAAGGCGGGCGCCGTAAAAAGTAAGTATTTGGACAAAACATGGGTAAAACGTACAGCACGGGACTGCTCCGCCACGTGACCAAACCCGGCCGGTATGCCGGAGGCGAGGCGGGACAGATCCTCAAAGACAAGGAAAAAATCAAAGCCCGGTTCGCTTTTTGCTTTCCGGACTCCTATGAGATCGGGATGTCCAATCTGGGCGTCCGGATCCTCTACGGGGTCCTGAACGAGCAGAAGGACATCTGGTGTGAACGGGTCTATACCCCCTGGATGGATATGCAGGACGCCATGCGCGAGCACGGCGAGCCTCTGTGCGCCATGGAGAGCGGAGATCCCCTCAAAGTCTTTGATTTTGTGGGCTTCACGCTCCAATACGAGATGTGCTATACCAACGTCACGTCCATGCTGGATCTGGCAGGAATCCCCTTGTTTTCCAAAGACCGGGGCGAGGACTGCCCTCTGGTCATCGGGGGAGGGCCCTGCACCTATAACCCGGAACCCGTGGCAGACTTCTTCGATCTCTTCAATATCGGGGAAGGCGAGGAAATGCTCCCCGAGATCGTATCCCTCTATATCCGCATGAAGGAGGAGGGGACGTATTCGAGGAAAGCTTTTCTTCACGAAGCCCAGCGGACGATCGAGGGGGTCTATGTGCCCTCGCTTTATGACGTCCTCTACGGCGAGGACGGTAAGATCCGGGGCTTTCAGAAAGCTTATCCGGATATCCCGGATCAGATCCGCAAGCGGATCGTCAAGGATCTGGATACTATGTTTTTCCCAACGTCCGTCGTCCTTCCTTACATCGAGACGGTCCAGGACCGCATCATGCTGGAAGTTTACAGGGGCTGCCCCAGAGGCTGCCGCTTCTGTCAGGCCGGCATGGTCTATAGGCCCATCCGGGAAAAATCTCCCGAGACCCTCGACCGCCAGGCCCGGTGTCTTTATGAAAACACAGGTTATGAGGAGATCTCCCTGACCTCGCTCTCCATCTCGGACTATACCCAGCTCGAGGAACTGACCGAAAAGCTACTTGAGTGGACTGATAAGTACAGGATCAATCTGTCCCTGCCTTCTTTGCGCGCGGACAGTTTTTCCAAAGAACTCATGGACCGGATCAGTTCGGTCCGTACGTCTTCGCTCACGTTCGCCCCGGAGGCCGGGACGCAGCGCTTGCGGGACGTGATCAACAAAAACGTCACGGTGGACGATATATTGAAAGCCTCGGGCATCGCGTTCGAGGCGGGGAAGAATACGGTCAAGCTCTATTTCATGAACGGGCTGCCCACCGAGACGGACGATGACATCCGCGGTATCGCACAGCTTGCCGAGACTGTCGTGGACCACTATTACCGCACCCCAGGCCACGCCAAAAGGCCGCCTACGGTCACGATATCCGTGGCCTGCTTCGTTCCGAAACCGTTCACGCCCTTCCAGTGGGAGCCGCAGGACTCGATCGAGGAACTCAGAAGAAAGCAGCAATTGCTCATGGAGTGCATCAAATCGAATAAAAAGATCCGCTACCAATACCACGATGCAAGAGTATCCCGGATCGAAGGGGTCCTGGCCCGCGGGGACAGAAGGCTGTCTGCCGCGCTGGCACTCGCCTTGAAGGAAGGATTCCGGTTCGACGCCTGGGACGAATGTTTCGATTATGACAAATGGCTATCCGTATTCGACCGGACCGGGATCGACCCGGATTTCTATGCCAACCGGGTCTACGGAGAAGACGAGGTGCTGGCCTGGGATCTGATCGATCCGGGCGTGCGCAAGGAATTCTTGCTCCGCGAAAAGAAAAAAGCCTACCGGGCCGAAACGACAGGCAACTGTATGGAGACTTGCTCAGGCTGCGGCGCGAACCGAATGGAAGGAGACTTGACATGGTGTCCCAAGATCAAGAAGTCTTAAAGCCATCAGGCGCTTTCCTCCGGTTCGAAGGCGAGCCTTTGCCGGACTTCCGCACGGTGCGCGTGCGTTTTAGGAAAACGGGCAGTTTGCAATTCATATCCCATCTGGACACGCAAAGAGTCATGATGCGCATCCTGGTCCGTGCCGGGATCCCCATGTGGTACACGCAGGGTTTCAACCCGCACGCCAAGGTGGTTTTCGCATTGCCTTTGCCCGTAGGGGTGGAGAGTGAATGCGAACTCATGGACTTGCGGATCTGCCGGGACGTGAGCGAAAAGGAGATATTGAATAGGCTCAATCAGGCTTTGACTGACGAGATGCGCGCTTTGGACGTCTATATTCCCGAGCGCAAATTTCAGGAGATCGATTCCTGCGATTACGCATTGACTTTCAAAAGTCCTAAGATCACGGAAGAGACCGCTTCTGAACTGGAACATTTCCTGACCACGCCTCCCCTGACCATTCTCAAAAAGACCGGTTCGGGCGAGCGCGAGATCGAACTGACCCGCCACTTGAGAAGGCTCAATATCCAGTCTGAAAAGGGTGTTTTAAAGG
>CADBRS010000094.1 GCA_902797125.1 uncultured Ruminococcus sp. | reverse complement strand
TGAAGGAAAACTCTACATACAGACAGGCAAGGTCAAACCGACGAGCCGCCAAATCCACGCTAATCCGAACGTAGAGATTTGTGCATTAATGGACGGCACATGGTTAAGACTTTCAGGTGAACTCGTTTCTGACGACAGGAGAGAAGCGAAAAAACATATGCTGGATCATTATCCTGAACTTCGCGCCATGTACAACGAAGATGACGGCAATACGGAAGTATTTTATTTCAAAAATGCGACTGCGACTTTCTCGTCCTTCACAAAACCGCCAAAAACAATCAAATTTTAAAAAGGGAAATCCAAACATGCAAATTCCTTTTTCAGGGGAAAAAAAACACAGCCACGGGTGACCGTGGCTGTTGTCATACATATTCTGTTTCGGATGAAGTTCACCCGTATGTGTTGATGATTTCCTCAGCGATTGAACGCCTTGAGATGCAGCGATTCATCGCCTGTTTTTCGATATAGCGATGAGCGTCCGGCTCGGACATGTTCAGCTCGCTGATGAGCAACCACTTGGCGCGGTTGACAAGCCGGATTTCGTTCATCTTTTCTTCGATCGAAAGCGTTTTCTTTTCTGTATTCCGGATTCGCTCTCGTGCACTGATCATCCATCCGGATGCAGTCTGAAAGAGCATTTTGGAAATGGGTTTCTGCATCAAGAAGACGCCGTGTGGAACGAGTTTTTCGAATGCGTCGGGGTATTGATCCGTTCTTGCCAGAAAAAGGACGATAGTATTATACGATGAAACCGAGTCTATGGCGAATCGCATTCCGACGTCATCGGGCAAAGGCGAATTGATGATGACAAAATCGAAATCGCGTTCTGAAACGGCGCGTTTGGCCGAACTGACATCGGTGACGATGTTGACCGGCGAGAAGGATGCTTTGGGGAAGAGTTCCGGCAGAGCCCGATTGAAACTATCCGCTGCGGACACGACCAGAACACTGTATATCTGCTCTTTCAGGCTCAAGCTCATTCCCCCTTTCACAAAAAATGTATGATTCTTACTCGCTGTAGATCCTCAATATTTCAGCCGGGATGTATGTCCGGATAAAATCATCCGTTGCAGCCGCTTCACGCGCTTCTTCGATCGTGACAGGCAGTGACTTCAGCTTGGACAGCATCTTTGCATCCGCTTTATACAGGTTGATGTCAAGCGGATCCGGCAAATCGATCTGGTCCTGTATGCCCCGGAGACCTGCCCAGATCATCAATGCAAAAGCGATATACGGATTGGCAGTCGGATCGGGTGAGCGGAGTTCCGCACGGCGGTATTCGCCGCTTGCTGCGGGCACACGGATCAGTTGTGAGCGGTTTTCGGCAGACCAGGAAACATATCGAGGCGCCTTCATTTTACCGAGCCGTTCGTATGATGAGACGGACGGATTCAGAAACAGGGTAGACGGAACGGCTTTGTCAAGCATGCCTGCAATGAGTTTGCACAGCTTTTCGGAAGACAGATCCGGTTTGACTGAGCAGTTGATATGAAAACCGTTTCCAGGGGCATTCGGCAGAGGCTTCGGTGAAAAGTCTGCGTAAAGACCGTTGCGCCGGGCGACAGTTCTGACGACCGTCTGGAAAGTCATCACATTGTCGGCAGCGGCAAGCGCTTCAGCGTATCTGAAATCGATCTCGTTTTGACCGGGACCTTCTTCATGGTGCGAGCTTTCAGGGCGGATCCCCATTTTTTCAAGCGTCAGGCAGATCTCGCGGCGGACATTCTCCCCTTTGTCATCCGGAGCGATATCCATATATCCCGCGTTGTCGTACGGTATGTTGGTCGGAACATTCTTATCGTCCAACTCGAACAGATAAAATTCCTGCTCGGCTCCGAAATAGAAGGTCAGACCTGCTTTTTCCGCATCTTTCACTGCCTTTTTGAGCAGATTCCGCGTATCGCATTCGAAGGGTCTGCCGTCGGGGTAGGTGATGGAGCAGAACATACGGACGACTTTGCCCTGTTCCGGTCTCCACGGGAGCCAGGTGAGCGTTTCCGGCTCCGGGTGCAGGAAGAGATCGGAATGGGTCTCGTCTCCGAACCCCTTGATTGCCGAAGCGTCGAACGCAATACCGTATTCAAATGCGCGCGGCAGTTCCTCAGGCATAATGGAGATATTCTTTTGTTTTCCGAATACGTCGCAGAAGGCGAGCCGGATAAACTTGACGTCTTCCTCACTCACGTACTGCAGGACTTCTTCTCTTGAATACTTCATCACTAGACCTCACTATCTTTAATTTGGTGTATAAAGCTGTTTGTACGGATTCTTGCTGTCCGGCGTCACGACCGTGAAAGGAGAATCCAGGACGGATTTCTCATCAAAGCCGAAATGGCGGCAAAACTCCGATATGGTTTTTTTGATTTCTCGCATATCTTCCGGTGAAGCGGGTCTTGCCGTGACCTGCGCGGGAAACAGAACGTCTGCGCAGTCCGAACGGAGGATCATTTTTCCGCCGTGCATACCGGTGCAGGGGAAATTGCCTACGATGCGTTTGCTGTCTTCACCCAGTCCCAGAACGATAATGATCCCGCCCGCCTGGTATTCGCCGAGAAAGCTGCCCGCACAGCCGCCGATGACCATGACCGGAACTTTTTCCTCATAGGCCTTCATGTGGATGCCGGCACGATAACCGGCGTCACCCTGGACGAAGATGCAGCCGCCACGCATGGCATAACCTGCGGCGTCGCCGACGCTGCCGTGGATCACGATCTTTCCGTTGTTCATCGTGTCTCCGACGGCATCCTGGGCATTGCCTTTGACAATGACTTCAGCACCGTTGAGATATGCACCGAGAGCGTTGCCCGGAATCCCTTCCACCGTGACGGAGATATCCGACATGCCCGCGCAGATGAAGCGCTGGCCCAAGCAGCCTTTCACGGTCGCTTTTTTGCCGGATTTTCTGATGGCTTCGTTCAAAGCGCGATAATCAAGATTCTTTGCTTCGATAACCATATTATACAACACCTCCGAACATTTTCCTGCGTTTCTTTTGTGAATAAATCATACTGGAGGCCACTTTTTTCGTAAAATCGAGATCGAGTGTGTCCAGCGGAGTCTTTTCGCGGATCAGCGAAGTGTATATGCCCGTGCGCTCGACGTCGCCGATCAGGATGAATCCTTTCAGCAAATTGTCCTTAACGAAGAACCGCCGGATGCCGGCGTCTGTCTTTTCTTCCGTCATGTCTCCTTCGTAAACGCCTGCAGTCATCATATGCAGACCGAAAAAGCCGATCGAGTTCATGGGCACGGCGTTGTTGAACGAAGCTTCGCCTCCCGCCATGTTGACGCCTGCCGTGTGACCCTGCATATAGGCGTTGGGCAGGATCGCCAGCACGCGATTGGCTCCGAGAGAGGAGTCAAAACCTTCTGCGCAGTCTCCCGCGGCATAAACGCTTGGCAGATCCGTTTTCATTCGATCATCCACAACAATTCCGCGGTTGACGGTCCCGCCTGCGCTCTTGACTATTTCCGTATTGGCTCTGACGCCTACGGCCAGCACGAGGATGTCGAAATCTACGGTCTTTCCGCTTTTCATATAGGCTTTGTCCCCGTCGAACCGCACGGCGCTGTCGGACAGCAGAAAATCGATCCCGCTGTTTTCAAGGTGCTTCTGGACGACTGCGGCGCAGTCCGAATCCAGAATACTGGAGAGCACTCGGTCTGCAAGATCGCAGACGGTGATGCTTTTGACTTTGTTCCGGATCCCTTCGGCGCATTTCAGTCCGATCAGACCGGCGCCTACGATCAGGACGTTGGATTCTTGCGTTAAAACCCTGTCGAGACCGAGCGCGTCGTCGAGCGTCATGAAACTGAATTTGTTCTGGACCGTGTCCAGTCCCTCAAAAGGCGGAACGAAAGGACGGGAACCCGTTGCGATGCAAAGCTCGTCGTAGGGAAGGGTCTGACCGTTGTCGAGCGAGACCGTTCCGGCGCCCGTGTCAAAGGATTCCGCACGGGCATACATCAGATTGCACCCGTTATCTTCATAGAAAGAATCTCCACGGTATTTCATCCGTTCCGTGTCCGTTTTGCCCTCAAGAAGATAAGAGATCAGCGGACGGCTGTAAACAGGATGTTTTTCTGCTGACAGGACGGTAATTTCGCCCGTCTGATCGACCGAGCGTATGCCTTCGATACAGCCGACAGCGGCGGAGCCGTTGCCTACGATCACATATTTTTTCATTCCGCATCGCTCCTTTCCTCGTAAACGATGGCTTTGTTCGGGCATCCGGAGACGCATGCGGGAGCGCCGCACAGGTTCTGCAGGCACAGTTCGCATTTTTGCATCGTCCCGTTTTCACCCAAAGCCAGCGCACCGTACGGACAAACGAGCACGCAGGTCAGGCAACCGACGCATTTGCTTCTGTCGATCCTGACCACTCCGTCCCGTTTGGATATCGCTCCGGCGATGCAACTTTTCACGCAGATCGGATCTGTGCAGTGTCGACAGGAAACGGCAAATGTGATCTTATCATCACCCTCCACGTGGATACGCGGAAAGATCTTCTTGTCTTTCAGTGCGGCGACCATATCGCGCATGCCGGAATTGGCAAACGCGCAGTTGTATTCGCAGAGGTGACAGCCCAGACACCATTCTTCATTAACATAAACACGCTTCATATCATTCACCTGCATGGTTGATACCGAGTATATCCAGTTCCTTCGCATTCAGCCCGACGCCTCGGAGCATCAGACGGTTGCCGCGAAGGGCCTCGACGGAATTGATCCCCATTCCGCCCATAATCTCCATGATTTCGTGTCTCCATGCGGTCATCAGATTGACCAGACGCTGTGAACCGATATCGGGATTGAGACGCTTGACGAGATCGGGACGCTGTGTCGCGATACCCCAGTTGCATTTGCCGGACTGGCACGTGCGGCAGAGATGACAGCCAAGCGCGAGCAGAGCCGCAGTGGCGATGTAGCATGCATCGGCTCCCAGTGCGATCGCTTTGACTACATCGGCAGCCGAGCGGATCGAGCCGCCCACGACCAGGGAAACATTGTTCCGGATCCCCTCGTCGCGCAACCGCTGATCGACCGCGGCGAGCGCGAGTTCGATTGGAATGCCGACGTTATCGCGGATTCTTGTCGGAGCGGCGCCTGTGCCTCCGCGAAAGCCGTCGATCGCGATGATGTCCGCTCCGCTTCTGGCGATACCGCTGGCGATCGCGGCGATGTTATGCACCGCAGCGACTTTGACGATGATCGGTTTTTTGTATTCGGTCGCTTCTTTCAGAGAGAAGACGAGCTGCCGCAGATCTTCGATCGAATAGATATCGTGATGCGGAGCAGGAGAGATGGCATCGCTGCCTTCGGGAATCATTCTTGTCCGGGAAACGTCTCCGACGATCTTTGCGCCGGGCAGGTGCCCGCCGATTCCGGGTTTTGCACCCTGTCCCATTTTGATCTCGATCGCAGCACCTGCGGTCAGATAGTCCTCGTGAACGCCGAAACGTCCGGAAGCCACCTGAACGATCGTGTTTTTTCCGTATTGATAAAAGTCTTCGTGCAGACCGCCTTCGCCCGTGTTGTAGAGGATTCCCAGCTCCGTTGCGGCCCGGGCGAGCGAGGCGTGTGCGTTATAACTGATAGACCCGTAGCTCATCGCGGAGAACATCACCGGCATGGCCAGTTCGATCTGCGGATCGAGCGAGCAGTCTATCCTGCCTTTGCGGTCTCTCTTGATCGAATCGGGCTTTTTGCCCAGGAAGACTCTTGTTTCCATCGGTTCACGCAAAGGATCGATCGGGGGATTAGTGACCTGAGAGGCGTTGATCAGCATTTTGTCCCAATAGATCGGAAGCGGTTTCGGGTTGCCCATAGAGGACAGCAGCACCCCTCCGCTGTTCGCCTGTTTGTATATTTCTTTGATCGTATCGTTCTGCCAGTTGGCGTTTTCCCGCAAAGTACAGTCGCTCTTGACGATTTTCAGAGCTCTGGTCGGGCAGAGCGACACACAGCGCTGACAGTTGACGCATTTCGTTTCGTCACTGATCATTCCGCCTCTCTCTTCGCTGAACGAATGGACTTCGTTCGCACACTGCCGCTCGCAGACGCGGCAGGCGATACAGCGGTCGTGATTTCTTATCACTTCAAATTCGGGATATATGAATTCGACGCCCATCAGAAAGCACCTTCCTTTACATTAACGATTACAGGCTCGCCGCCGGACGGAGCCCAAATTTTCTCAACGTCAGGCTCCATTACGCGGATCGCAGCCTCCTCGCTCGCTACATAGACGAGATCTTCTTTTTCACCGACGACCATCGAACGGAGTTTCAGCCGGTCGTTGAGTGCCATCAACCCTCCGTCGAAACCGAGAACGATGGAAAAGGGACCAGTTACGAGCAAACTCGGGAAAACAGTCCGGAGGAACTGAAGTTTTTTCTTTTCATATTCATCTGTTTTGCGTTCGATCGTGCTCCAGAAAGGCGCTGCGATCACGTTGGCTGCCTCAGAAAGGGTCAGTCCCTGCCTGCGGACCAGGTAGTCCAGAATGTAGGTGATGACCTCGGTGTCGGTCTGCAGCGTGCATTTATATCCGAACATCTCGATGAAACGGCGGTTGGCGTCGTAGGATGAGATTTCTCCGTTGTGAACGACTGAGAAATCAAGCAATGTGAACGGATGTGCGCCGCCCCACCAACCGGGTGTGTTCGTCGGATATCTGCCGTGCGCCGTCCAGCTGTAGCCCTCGTACTCGTCGAGTTTGTAAAATACGCCGACGTCCTCCGGGAAGCCCACGGCTTTGAAGGTCCCCATGTTTTTGCCGCTGGAAAAAACGTAGGCTCCGTCCATCTCGACGTTGATCTTCATGACCGTGCGGGCTACGAATTCCTTTTCGTCCAGTTGCAGATCGGCGAGCACGGACCGGAGAGGCGCCACGAAATAGCGCCAGATGATCGGCTCGTCTGTGATTTCGGGCAGTTTACGTGTGGGGATGATCTCACCGTGGACGACCTCAAAACGTTCCTTGAGGAACGCTTCGCACTTTTTCCTCGTGTCACGGCAGTCAAAAAACAGGTGGAGCGCATAAAGATCCCTGTATTCGGGATAAATGCCGTAACCCGCAAAACCGCCGCCCAGACCGTTGGACCGGTCATGCATCGGTTTCATCGCCTCGACGATCGATTCGCCTGTCATGCGTCTGCCTTCTTTAGATATGACCGCCGCGATCGCACATCCGGACGGTATCCTTACGTTGCCTTCCAAAATCATGAACCATCACCTCTTGCTAAAAAAAGAAAAAAGACGTCCGTTTTTGCGCAGGATTGTCCGCGCAAAAATGAACGCCATTGCTCATTACCGGATTATTGTACGCCATCCAAGCGATTTTGTCAAGAGGGAAAAACCATTTTTCGATTTTTTTGGCGGGTTTCGAAAAAAGTTGCAAAAGAGGCTTGACAAATCTTCCAAGGCGTTGTACAATGACGCCGTGTTAAGGCAATGGCGTCTTTGAACCGTGGGTTCATTGGCGCGTTTTTTGTTTGACAAATAATTTAACAGATGAAGGCAAAGGCGTCTTTCATGTCATTTCAGCATGAGAGACCCTTTTTCTTTTTAAGATCGGAAAAGGAGATCAACACCATGAAAACAGTATCGGATACTTTCGGAAGCCTCGTTTTTGACGACCGCGTCATGCGGGCAAACCTTTCGGCAAAAGTATATGCGTCTCTGCGCAAGACGATCGATGAAGGCAAAGAACTCGATATCGGCGTCGCCAATGCCGTCGCCGAGGCTATGAAAAACTGGGCGGTATCAAAGGGGGCCACACATTTTACGCACTGGTTCCAGCCGCTCACAGGTATCACCGCTGAAAAGCATGACGGCTTTATCGCTCCTTCTCCGGACGGAAGCGTGATCATGGAGTTCTCGGGCAAGGAACTGATCAAAGGGGAACCGGACGCCTCGTCCTTCCCGTCCGGCGGACTCCGCGCCACATTCGAGGCCAGAGGATATACCGCTTGGGATCCGACGTCTTATGCGTTTATCAAAGGGAAAACCTTATGTATCCCGACAGCCTTCTGCTCCTACGGCGGGCACGCGCTGGATAAGAAGACGCCGCTGCTCCGCTCGATGGAAGCACTGAACAAGCAGGCATTGCGTATCCTGCGGCTTTTCGGCAACCAGACGGCCAAACGCGTCGTTTCCTCCGTCGGACCGGAACAGGAATATTTCCTGATCACGAAAGAAATGTATGAAGCGCGTCCGGATCTCCGGTTTACCGGCCGCACGCTGTTCGGTGCGAAACCGCCGAAAGGGCAGGAACTGGACGATCACTATTTCGGAGCGATCAAGCCCGGCGTCGCGGCGTTTATGGAAGATTTGAACGATGAGCTCTGGAAACTGGGCATTCTGGCCAAGACCGAGCATAATGAGGTCGCGCCTGCTCAGCACGAGCTGGCTCCGATCTATTCGACGACCAACGTGGCCACGGACCACAACCAGCTGACTATGGAGATCATGCAGAGAGTCGCTGCCAAACACGGGCTCGTCTGCCTGCTCCAGGAAAAACCGTTCGCCGGTGTCAACGGTTCCGGCAAACACAACAACTGGTCCATCGCCACCGATGAGGGACAGAACCTGCTGTCTCCCGGCGACACGCCGTATGAGAACGCTCAGTTCCTGCTTTTCCTCTGCGCTGTGATCAAAGCAGTGGATGATTATCAGGACCTGCTGCGCATCTCCGTGGCAACAGCCGGAAACGATCACCGTCTCGGTGCGAACGAGGCACCGCCCGCCGTGATCTCCATCTTCCTGGGCGACGAACTGGACGCTGTCCTGGAAGCGATCGAAAACGATACCCCTTACACCGGCGCTGAAAAAACCGTGATGAAACTGGGTGTGGACGTGCTGCCGAAATTCAACCGCGACACGACAGACCGCAACCGTACATCGCCGTTTGCGTTCACCGGAAACAAATTTGAATTCCGTATGCTCGGCTCGTCGAACTCGATCGCCTGCGCGAACATCATGCTGAACTCCGCCGTCGCGGAGAGCCTCAAGATCTACGCGGACCGTCTGGAGAGCGCGAAAGACTTTGAAACGGCGCTGCACGACATGATCCGGAAGACGATCAAGGATCACCGCCGCATCATTTTCAACGGCAACGGATACGATGACGCTTGGATCAAGGAAGCGACCGAAGTCCGCGGACTTCTCAACTATCGCACGACGGCGGACTGCATGCCGCATCTGCTGGATGAAAAGAATGTGAAAATGCTCACCTCTCTCGGCGTCTTTACCGTCGATGAATTGAAATCGCGCCGCGATATCATGCTGGAAAACTACTGCAAAACGGTTCAGATCGAAGCGAATACCATGATCAGCATGGTGCACAAACGCATCGCTCCGGCCATTACCCGGTTCACTGCAGATCTGGCCAAACAGGTATCCGAAAAGAGAGCGGTCATCCCTGAACTCGCCTGCGCTTATGAGAGCGAACTCATCACAAAACTATCTGCGCTGTCCGACAGGATCGCGGCAAAGACCGACGAACTGGAAACCGTCGTTCTCGGACTGCATGAAGCTGAAGATGTGATCGAAGAATCAGCCCTGATACGCGATACCGTTTTGCCTAAGATGAGCGAACTGCGCGTGCCTTGCGATCAGGCGGAACTGCTGACAGGGAAGGACTACTGGCCGTTCCCGACTTACGGGGATATCCTGTTCAGCGTGAAATGATGATTAAGGAGGAAAAAATATATGTCTGTTGAATTTTGGTATCTAATAGGCACGGCACTTGTGTTCTGGATGCAAGCCGGATTTGCTATGGTGGAAACCGGTTTCACACGTGCGAAAAACGCCGGCAACATCATCATGAAAAACCTGATGGATTTCTGTATCGGAACAGTTGTGTTTTCGCTTCTCGGATATACATTGATGATGGGAGAGGATGCGCTGTTCGGACTCATCGGGATCCCGAATATGGATCTGTTCGCACATTTCAAAGAATTCATCGCGTCTCCCGCAGAAGGGTTTACAGACGCCAGTTATTTCGTTTTCAATCTCGTATTCTGCGCCACGACCGCGACGATCGTCTCCGGTGCCATGGCGGAGAGGACTAAATTTTCCGCTTACTGTGTGTATTCCGGTGTGATCAGTCTGGTGATTTATCCGATCGAGGCACACTGGATCTGGGGCGGGGGCTGGCTTTCGCAGCTCGGTTTCCACGATTACGCAGGATCCACCGCCATCCACATGGTGGGCGGGATCGCAGCGCTGATCGGAGCCATCGTTTTAGGTCCCCGTATCGGCAAATACGTCAAAAACAAAGATGGTAAAGTCGTGAAAGTCAACGCGATCCCGGGTCATTCCATCCCGCTGGGAGCTCTGGGTGTTTTCATCCTCTGGCTCGGCTGGTACGGATTCAACGGTGCCGCCGCCACCTCGGTTTCCGAACTCTCTTCCATCTTTCTGACCACGACGATCGCACCTTCGGTCGCGACCTGTACGACGCTGATCTTTACGTGGATCAAAAACGGAAAGCCTGATGTGTCTATGTGTCTGAACGCCGCGCTGGCCGGACTGGTCGCCGTGACCGCAGGATGCGACGCGTTCGACGCGGTAGGCTCAGCGGTCGTAGGACTCGTTGCGGGTATTCTGGTCGTCGTTGTCGTGGAAGTGCTGGATCTGAAACTGCATGTCGACGATCCCGTCGGTGCAGTCGGTGTACACTGTGCAAACGGCATATGGGGTACGCTGGCCGTCGGACTGCTTGCTAATCCGGACGCGCCTGCCGGGCTTCGCGGACTGTTCTATACCGGTGATTTCACACAACTCGGTCTGCAGGCTCTCGGATTCGTTTCCGTCGCGGCCTGGGCTACGGTCACTATGCTGGCCTTCTTCCTGATCTTGAAAAAAGCCCATTTTCTCCGCGCAGATCCTGCGGATGAACTGGCCGGGCTGGACGTCAGCGAGCACGGACTGCCCAGCGCCTATGCGGACTTTATGCCCGCGGTGGACAAATATGCCGAATTCGGTACCGGTGACGGTGTCGTTGCCGTGACCGGAACGACGCCTGTAGCGGAAGCGATACCTGTCAAGCGCGAGCCTTCGTTTGAAAGCGGAGGGCATAAGTTCACCAAGGTGGAAATCGTCTTTAAAGAGGAAAAACTGTATGCTTTGAAAGATGCCATGAACAAACTGGGCATCACCGGCATGACCGTTTCTCACGTGATGGGTTACGGGATGCAGAAGGGACATACTGAATTTTACCGCGGCGTTGAGGTCCAGACAGACCTCCGCCCGAAAGTGCAGGTGGATATCGTCGTCAGCGCGATCCCGGTCCGCGACGTGATTGAGACCGCCAAAAAGGTGTTGTATACCGGTCATATCGGCGACGGCAAGATCTTTGTTTACGACGTTGAAAACGTGATCAAGGTCCGTACCGGTGAAGAGGGATACGACGCTTTGCAGGATGTGGAGTAAATATGTGTTCGATATTCGGTTACTGCGGCGAGGTCAGCGATCTTGCCGCATGGAAAAAAGGATTTGAAAGAACCAAAACACGCGGACCGGACGACAGCAGGATCGTGGAGACAGGGAAGGGCATTCTCGCCTTTCACCGTCTCTCGATCATGGGGCTGACGCCATCGGGCATGCAGCCGTTTGAAAAGAACGGCTGCTTTGCCGTATGTAACGGGGAACTCTATGGCTTCCGGAAGGAACGCGAACGGCTTGAAAAAAAAGGATATGTCTTCGACAGCGACAGCGACTGCGAGATCATCCTGCCCATGTATTTCGAGTACGGTGTGAAGATGTTTTCCATGCTCGACGCGGAATTCGCCTGCGTGCTCTACGACGGAAGAACGGGCGAATATATTGCCGCGCGCGATCCGATAGGCATTCGCCCGTTGTATTACGGGTACGACAAAAACGGAGTCGTCCTGTTTGCAAGCGAACCGAAAAACTTGGTCGGGCTCTCGGAACATATCATGCCTTTTCCTCCCGGCCATTACTACAAAAACGGTCAGTTTATCTGCTATAACGATATTGCGAAAGTCGAGTCAGTGTGCAGGGACGATCTGGAAACAGCCTGCCTGAAGATCCGCGAAAAGTTGATCGCAGGCGTGGAAAAGAGGCTCGTTGCGGACGCCAAGGTCGGATTTCTGCTTTCGGGCGGTCTGGATTCCTCGCTTGTCTGCGCCATCGCGGCGAAGAAAAGCGACAAACCGATCCGGACCTTTGCCATCGGCATGAGCGAAGACGCGATCGATCTGAAATATGCCAGACAGGCCGCTGAATATATCGGCGCAGATCATACCGAGGTATTTATGACGCCGGACGAGGTCGTCGAAAGCCTTGAAACTGTTATTCAG
>CADBRS010000093.1 GCA_902797125.1 uncultured Ruminococcus sp. | reverse complement strand
CTCGGAGACGGCCTCTGCCAGTTCCTTGTAGTTTTTCTCATAGACTTTCAGTTCCAGCACGATCGGGACCTTTTCCTGAACCAGTTCAAAGACATCCGAGAGGAGCGGAATGATTTCACCGTCTTTGAGCGGATAGGCGTCCCGGATCTCTTCGTACGAAAGGTGCTCGATGATGCCGGGCTTGCCTGTGACCCGCGTAAGATCCGAATCGTGACAGACAACGAGTTTGCCGTCTTTGGACAGGTGAACGTCCAGTTCGAACGCCATGTGCGCGTTCAAGGCATTCCGGAAGGCGTTCATGCCGTTTTCGATATCTTTCTCGTTATGGAGACCCCGGTGGCAGATGCCTTCCAGGATCAGGGGATGGACTTGTGATAAGATCTTGTTTTTGTTCATGGCAACCTCGGAATAGTCAAGAAGTTTCGGAAACCGCAGACGGTTCGTCCGGAGGGGGACCGATATCCCGCATTTCCTTCTTTTGGGCGATCCTCCAGACAATGGTGAAACAGATCAGCTCCGCGAAAAACGTGAGCGACCAGGACAAAGGATAGGAGAACATCAGCCAGCTCAAACTGTGGAATTCGGGGAGTTGAAAGAGAGTGAAGATCCATAAAAGCCTTGAGCCGCAAACACCTAAAACAGTGATGAACATGGGCGGTGTCGAGCAGCCCATGCCGCGCAAAGAACCCGTCATCACGTCCATGATCCCGCACAGGAAGTAGGGAAGGCAGACGAAACTCATCCTGTCGATGCCGGCCTGATAGGCTTCCTCCGGAGCATCCGTCAGGTAAATGGACAGCAGTGCGTGGGCGTTCAGACGGCAGATCACACCCAATGCGATCCCTGCGACGGAAACGCTGATCAGACAGATGCGCAGCACCTTCTTGATATTGTCGTATTTTTTGGCGCCCCGGTTCTGCCCGATAAAATTCATGGCAGACTGATGGAACGCATTCATCGAGACCCATACGAAACCTTCGATATTGGCTGCGGCCGTGGAACCGGACAGCACGACTGTTCCGAACGAGTTGACGGACGACTGGATCATGACGTTGGAAATGGAAAAGAGGGAACCCTGCAGTCCAGCAGGCAGCCCGACGCGGAGGATCCTCAGAAAATGCTTTTTGGAAAAACGCAGACGGGTGAACTGAAGCCGGCAGGCATCTTTACGCCTGGCCAGCGCGATGAGGACCAGAATGCAGGCCAAGGTCTGCGAGATCACGGTAGCCCAGGCAACGCCGTCCACGTCCATGCCGAACTGAAGAACGAAAAGCAGATTGATGAAAACGTTGAGAATGCCGGCAATGGTCAAAAAGATCAGCGGGCTGCGCGTGTCTCCCGCCGCCCTAAGGATTGCGGAACCGTAATTGTAGAGCAGGATCGGAATGATCCCTGAAAAATAGATTCGCAAATACGTCGTGGACAGATCGATGACTTCTTCCGGAGTATCCATCCAGGTCAGAAATGTTCTGGCCCCCAGAATGCCTACGACCGTCAGAAAGACGCCGGCAATGAACGCTGTCGGAATAGCGGTGTGCAGCGTTTTATGAATATCTTCATCGTTCTTTGCTCCGTAGGCCTGCGCGATCGCGACGCCCGCACCGACCGAGAGACCGATGAACAAATTGACCATCAGATTGATCAGTGCACCCGTGGAGCCTACAGCTCCCAGATACAGTTCTCCGCAAGTTTGACCGACGACGACGAGATCAGTCGCATTGAATAAAAGCTGAAGCAGACTGGTCAGAATGATCGGGATCGTATATTTGATGATTTTCGGCACGAAAGGACCCGTCGTCAGATCGGACTCGGGTTGTTTTGGCTTATGAAAATGAAAATGCGGAAAAAAGCGGATGGTGTGCATAAATGATCTCCAAACAATGCCATACTACACCATGCGACAACAAAAATCAAGAGTATTGTCATTGTTTCCATGTAAAAGTAATTATATGGTATAATTATTTTGCCATTCACGTATTGACTGGGGGGGTCAGCATGCTATAATAGGAACTGATGGAAGAATTCCAGGTGTAATGATTACCGTCTGAGGAGGATCAGGCATGTCGGCCAAAAAGGATGTGAAAAAAATAGCAAGACTCCTGCTTTCGATATGGCTCGTTTCTGCGATTCTGCTCAACACAGGCTGCAGCAGTTTTTCTGATCGAACTTCGGTTGATTCGACCGAATCGGATTCCGAAAACGCCACAGCCGAACCAGCTGATCAAAGCAGTCCGGGTTATCCTTTGGGGTATTACGATAAGGACATGAGGCAGTTGATCCGTCAATTGAACTGTAAAATTGAAAAAGACCATGAAGGGGGTTTAGAATCTCTCGGACCTATTGAAGCAGGTCGAATGGTCTATTTCGTTCAGGATCAGACAGAGTCATCTGATTCTCAGGGCGAGGTCACTGCATTTGCTTCGCAAATCCGCCAGGGTGAAGAAATCATCTATACAGAACCTGTTTTGACAATACCCAATGAACTGTTTCTTCATGTGCAGGCCGTTCTTTACGATAGATATTTCTCTAAGGAAGATATTTTTAAAAATGGTACTTTTAAGTGTGATGTTGATCCTTATAACAGCAAGCAATTCAAGATCGTAAAAGGCTTTTGCGGAAGCAATTGGTTCATGATGATACCCTTTGATGATGATGCTGCACTTGCAAAAATCCTACGAAGATTCAACTCTCTCTGGTACACGGATGATGGTGAAACATGGCATGAGTTCACAACCTGCCACTACGAAGAGGAGGACCGCCTGCTACAATGGCCGCTATATGAGGTCCAAGGAGTGTGCGTTCTTTCGGAACAGGTTGCTTTTGTTTCAGGTTTCAAATGGCGTTCCGGAGACAACGGTATGGAATGCGCTCTGATCGTGACCCGTGATGGTGGAAAAACCTGGGTCGATTTGGAACTTGCTCCTACTCAGGATTGCGGAGGCTCTAGGATCTCATGTTTGGCTTTCCGAGGTGCATACGGTATATGCTGGGCCGGCGGAAACAGTTACTTTTTCACCGACGACGGTGGATTTCAGTGGACATTTTTCACTGATTTGGAAGACTCATGATATCATGCTTGACAACCGCCCCGTTTTTTCGCTATAATGGCAGTTAGAAAGGTTCAGTTTTTTTGGACCAGGGGAGGTAAGAAAAATGAAAAAATGGAGATGCAAGATTTGCGGTGAGATCATCGAATCCGAAACATACCCGGAGCAGTGCCCGCGCTGCAAAGTAAAGGGTGAGGATAAATTTGAAGAAGTCAAGGAAGGCGTTCTGGACTGGGCAGCCGAGCATGTGATCGGTATCGCCAAGGACGCTCCCGAAGAGATCAAAGAAGGACTTAGATCCAATTTCGAAGGCGAATGCTCCGAAGTCGGTATGTATCTGGCTATGTCCCGCGCAGCAGCGCGTGAGGGCTATCCGGAGATCGCCGCTTATTGGGAAAAAGCCGCTTTCGAGGAAGCGGAACATGCGGCCAAATTTGCAGAACTGTTAGGCGAGGTTCTGTCTGAATCGACCAAAAAGAATCTGGAAGTCCGTGTTGCAGCCGAGAACGGCGCAACGGCAGGCAAGACCGAACTTGCCAAAAAAGCCAAAGCACTTGGATTGGATGCGATCCATGATACTGTCCACGAAATGGCCCGCGACGAGGCGCGCCACGGCAAAGCTTTCAAAGGCCTGTTAGACAGATATTTCGGATAACGACAACAAAAAAAGAGCATGCAGTTTTTGAGGCCGCATGCTCTTTTTTTCAATCAGTCTTTAGCAAACAAAGTGTGTTTAACTTTCCACTTTTTGAGCTTGATCGGAACCCAAAGGCCGTAAATGCCGATCGTAATGACTGTCAGCAGGAACCATTTGATCCAGTTGCCGAACAATTGAATGGCTGTTCCGTCAAAGACCAGACGTTTGCCTTCGATCACGGTGTGCTTGGCTTCCCATCTGTAGATCATGCAGAATGCCCACGGATAGCAGATGCCGAGCGTGATGACTGTTACGAGGAAGCCCAGAATCGTCCAGCCGATCTTCTGCAGCAAACCGCCGTCAAAATAAGAATTGCCTTGTTCCATTGTTTTCTCCTTCTCCGGCATGATGTCGCCGGCAGATGATTATTTCGGGTCTTTCCCGAAAACTGTAAATACAGTATATCACAGTTTTTTGCCTGTGAACAGTATTATTTTGACATTTTTCCGACGTATCGCATCCATTTGTCTTGTTTTGACTGCTTCTTGCGTGATACAATTAGGCAGATCCTTTGAAGAAAGGCTTTAACGATGGATTTCAGTATTATCGAATACGGTGCCGTCCCGGACGGGACGACGCTATGCACCCATGCTTTTGAAGAAGCGATCCGTGCCTGTTCCCAAAACGGAGGAGGCTATGTAGACGTTCCGGCCGGAACTTTCCTGACGGGGACCGTTCGCTTAGAGGACAATGTATTCCTGCGACTCGCTCCGGGCAGCGTGATCCGGGGCAGCCGGTCCTATGCAGACTATTCAGGCACAACGCGCGGATGCGCCTGGGATTCCGCACGCACCAGGTACAAAGGTCGTTTTGAAAACAGCGACGTGGAAAAGAATATGATCTACGATCTGGGTTCGACCGGTGTCCGGGAAAAATGCAAGGCACTGATCGTTGCAGACAGAAAAAACAACTGCGGGATCATCGGGCAGGGAACGATCGACGGGATGCGCGGTTCTGAATTTCCGAACGACCCTGAAGTCGGGCGTCCTTTTCTGGTCGTCTATTCCGAATGCACCAACTGTGTCCTGCAAGGCGTCACGTTGATCCGGCCGGGCATGTTCACTTTCTACGGACTGAACTCGTCAGACGTCCGGATCGAAGGCGTGACCATCCGTACCTTTAGCAGCGGAAACGGAGACGGGCTGGATTTTGACGGAGGCAAAAGGATCATCATCTCAGACTGCAATATCGATTCGGGCGATGACTCCATCTCTCTGAAGACCCTGAACCCGAACGAACCGATCGAAGACGTCATGATCACCAATTGCTTCCTGAAAGCCAATTACTGGGGTGCGATCCGGATCGGTCCCGAATCCGAAGGAGATATACGCCGGGTCACGGTTTCGAACTGCATTTTTGAAACATGCGATACCGGATTCAAGATCCAGCAGACGCAGCATTCCGTGTTCGAAGATTTCGCGTTTTCCAATATCATCATGCGCAATGTTCTGAGACCGGTCTTCATCACACAGAACAGATACAACATGAGCGTGTTCGAGCACAGCGTGAGGCCCAAGATCGGTATCACGAGAAGGATACGGATGTCCAATATCACGGCGCACATGTCGGATGTTTTCTCGGTCCCCGGGCTGACCGTCTATCCTCAAAACGTCATTTCATCCGTTCCGGGGGGACGGATCGAGCAGATCTCGATGACCAACGTCCAGTTCATTGCACAGGGCGGAGGCAGACCGGAATCTTCCGAACGCGTGTCCGGGCATGGAGAAATGCTCGATTTCTGGAACATGTATCCGGAGCATATGGTCAATATCGGAGAATATCCGTCTTCCTGTCTCTTTATGCGTCACGCCAAAGACGTTCGTTTGTCCGAGTGCTGTTTTGAGACACAATATGACGACGTGAGACCGGCCGTTTTTGCCTATGATATAGACGGTTTGTCCATGCATTACGTCCGGACGCTCTGCGCAGCCCCTCTGGCCAAACTGGGCAAAGTCAACGACGTCGATCCTGTCGGCGTGCGCGGAGAAATCGTCCGCTTTACGGACTCTGAAGAGAGGGAAGCACAGGCCTTCCCTGACTTGAGCATCCAAACCGACAGCCGTTTTGACGAGATCTGTCATGTTTTGAAACGCGCGGCCAGAGCGAAGATCCTGACTTCATTCGATTCGTCCGAAGGCTGCACTTTCCGTGCCCAGGCAGGCACCTATGCCTTGGTTTCTTTCGACGTCCGGGGCGCCTTTGCCGTCCGGATCAACGGATGGAAATCTGACACGTATATTCTGGATCCCGTTTACGATCTGCCCATGCCTTATGCGTGCAAGATCAAACTGTCGGACGGGGAGAACCGGATCACGGTCGAACCCGTACCGGGTCATGGTCCGGCTGTTTTCCCGGGACCGTTCTATATTACCGAATACGAGGAGTAAAAGATGGAACTGAAACTGTTATTCAAAGAGAGAAGAAGCGTTCGCGCATACAGACCTTCAGACGTGGATGTCCAGGTGCTGAAGGATGCCGTTTCATGCGCGGTGATGGCGCCGAGCTGGAAGAATTCGGAAACTGCCAGGTATTATTTTGCCGTCGGAGAGGAAAAAGCCAAAAAAGTGATGGCTTTACTTCCCGAGTTCAATCAGAGATCCTGCCAGAATGTCAGCGCATTTTTGGTGACTGCGTTCGAAACCGGTATTGCAGGTTTTTCGGCGGCAGGAGTTCAGGCAGACTCGATGGGCAACGGATGGGGCGCCTATGATCTGGGGCTTTCCAACGCCTATTTTCTGCTAGCTCTCCGTGAAGCCGGATACGACTCCCTGATCATGGGTCTGAGAGATGAAGCCGGTTTGCGGACGCTGTTCGGCATTCCCGAATCCCAACAGATCATGGGCGTAATCGCGATCGGCAAAAGGGCGGGCGAACCTGTTCTCCGTCCGAGGAAGGACGTCGCTGAAATCTCAAGTTTTCTTTGATTTTTCCACTGTTTGAGGAGAAAAAAACACAGATGTTTACGGCTCATGGGACATTTTTGGCGCTTTTTGGATTATTTCATTAAAAAAAGCTCATTTTTCCGTATTTTTTCATAAAAATTGTAAAAAAAGTATAGACAAATCATTTTTCGCGTGATAGAATGAAATCGCCAATAAAAATTTGGAGGTTTCCCATGAACAAAACAGAATTGATCAAAGAAGTTGCCGCTAAGGCTGAAGTATCCCAGAAAGTTGCCGCTGCAGTCGTCAATGCTACCATCGACACCATCGTTGCATCCCTTGCAAAGGGCGACAGCGTTCAGATCCTTGGTCTCGGAACTTTTGAAGTTCGTTCTCGTGCTGCAAGAACCAGCAGAAACCCTGCAACAGGCGCAACTGTTCAGATTCCTGCCAAGAAGGCTCCTGCTTTCAAGGTATCCAAAGCTCTGAAGGACGCTATCAAATAAGATCATTTGAACTGCGGGCAGTTTGTCTGCCCGCTTTTTTAATGGATGGATGGTTAGTTGTCAAGAACCCACCGCTTAGACTCTAAAGAGTCTTGAAGCGGGAGCTTGTAGAGGATATTGTATTTCAGTATCTTTTGCGAGCCGAGCTTGACTACCCCCAGTCTGTTCACCAGACTACGT
>CADBRS010000092.1 GCA_902797125.1 uncultured Ruminococcus sp. | reverse complement strand
GGCATGTATTCGCTCAAAAACTCATGCTCTGTCCCGTCCGGATCGACGGACACGAAGCGGGGAAGGACCTGCATATATGTGCCCGAGACGTTCCAGCGGGGATCGACGGATGCCAGTCCGAACTGCCATTCGGTCAGATTACGGCCGGGCACGCCGGCACGGAAAGGCACGCCGTTGCACCCGTTGTGGCTGAGCGGGTAAACCGTGTCTGCATAGACTCCTGCCGGACCTCCGGTCGCCCAGATGATATCACGGCAGAAGATCAGCACGAGCGGGTTCTCACCGTCCTTTGCTGTCCTGTCCAGTGCGATCATGCCGTAGGCCCCCGACTCGTTGGTCAGGATCTCGATCACATACAGATTGTCAAAAAGCTTCAAATGCCTGCGCTCAAATTCTTTTTCCAGGCACTCCGTCATCATTTTGGAAGTGAGCGGACCTGCGCTGGTGGCACGGGCGCGGGGGTCATGATCTGTTTTATATCCGACGTATTCGCCGTATGCGTTCGTCGGAAAAGGAACGCCCAGTCTGGCCAGATGGAGGAAACAGGGGGTCGACAGCGCGGCTTCGGTCAGCGCGATATCTCCGTCCACACACCCTGGTGCAAACAGATCCCTGGCCATTTCATGGACGCTGTCTGCACTGTCTCCGGCCAGGCTGAGTTTGTAATAAGTCTGTTTGTCCGAGCCGGTATTTCGGGAAGTTCCGTCCGTGCGTCCTTCGGTCACGAGAGCCAAATCGGTCACTCCGTGCTCAGCCAGGGTGACGGCTGCGTTGTAGGCGGCCGCGCCTGAACCCACGATGATGATGCCGGACTCGATGATTCTCTGGTTTTTATCCATAGGTGCTCACAGTCTGCGGATATGCATGCCGCCGTCCACGATGACGGACTGACCTGTCGTATACCCGTATGTGCCGTCGCACAGGGACAGAACGACTTTGGCGATGTCTTCGGGACAGCCCCAGCGTCCTGCGGGGACCAGCCCGTTGGCGATCAGATTGTCATATTTTTCTTTGACTGTTGCCGTCATGCCTGTTGCGATGATACCCGGGCAGATCTCGTTGACCGGGATGCCTTCGGAGGCCAGCCGGTCGGCGAAGAGCGTCGTGATCATCGTCACGCCGGCTTTGGAAATGCAATATTCTCCGCGGCTGGTCGAACTTGTGTAGGCCGAACAGGATGAAATGTTGACGATATAGCCGCGTATGCCTTTCTCGTCCCGTTCCTGCTTCAGCATCTGATTGGCCACGAGCTGTGTCAGGAAAAGCGTGCCCTTCGTGTTGATATCCGTCACGAAATCGTAGCTCTCTTCGGTCATTTCCAGAATGTCCCTGCGGACTTTGGGAGCGACGCCTGCCACGTTGCACAGGACGTCGATGCGCCCGAAAGTATCCAGGGCCGTGCTGACCAGCGACTGCCGGGAGGCACTGTCTGCCAGATTGCCCCGGACGTAGACGCAGTCTTTACCGAAAGGCCGGAACATCTCTTCGACGGTCTCATCAGCATTCCGTACGTCCATCGCCGTCACGGTGAAACCGGACTCGATCAGCAGTTTGACCGTTGCATATCCGATGCCTCCTGCGGCACCGGTCACGATCGCATTTTTCTTTGATGAAGTCATGATCAATCCTTCCTTCGGTCACTTGTTTTGGCCGAGCACGAGTTTGCGGTAGAGCGGTGCGTAGACACCGGAGTCCCGGACGACGCAGCCCGGCGTTCCGCCAGGCTGGCGCATGATCTCGGTGCATTTGCTGCAGGCCATGCAGAGCTTTTCGGGGACGAGCCCGCCTTTTTTTGTAATGTCCAAAGCCAGATCCGGATAGGCCAGGGTCTGTCTGCCGAAACCGGCCATTTCGAACCAGCCTGCCTCGATGCCTGCCGCGGCGACCCGAGGACCCATAGCGCCCAGATAAGACAGGCCGGAACAGATGATGGCGGTATTTGGAGCGTTTTTCCGGACTTCCCGGGTCCCGGTCAGCATCCTGTGGACGCCGAACAGAGGATGTTCGGGTGCTTCATAAGGACCGCGCACATAGGGACGGTTCACATGCGGATTGACATACGGATTGCCCATGGTCACGTCAAGCAGTTTGGCACCCATAGAAGACAGGTCGGATATCAGCCGGGTTCCTTCGGTCCAGTTCGGCTTCAGGTCTTCGCCCGGATCCACACCGAAACCGTAGGGGTAGGGAAAACCGTCATAGACGTTGAGCCGGGACGTGATGATGAAGTCCTTGCCGGCTCCGCTCATCGCGGACCCGAACGTTTCCCGCAAGAGACGTGTCCTGTTTTCATAGGACCCGCCGTATTTGCCCGGACGTTCGTAGGCGGAGAGCAATTCGGACAGGAGATAGCGGTGGCAGGACTTGATGTCCGCACCGTCGAAACCGGCTTTTTCAGCCAATCTGGCGCCGTTGATCAAAGCCTCTCCGACCCGGTCCAGATAGTCGTCGGACACGACGCGATCCGGATCCAGGGGCTTATCTTTTTCAAATAGAGGATTCAGGTAAGCGACAAGCGGCTCGGGTACGCCGTTAGGCTTGCTGTATCTGCCCGAATGGGTGAGCTGACAGATGATGATCGGATCGATGCCTGTCGTTTTGACGGATTCCTCTCGGATGCCTTCCACGAATTTTTTGAAAGCGTCCAGATTCTTTTCGTCCAAAAACATCTGTCTGGGATTGGCTCTTCCTTCCCGCATGACAGCGGTGGCTTCGAACCAGATCAGACCGGGGCCGCCGTGGGCAAAGCGCACATAACGGCGAACCGTCAGCTCGTCGGGGACCCCATCGGGAGTCCCGTCGCAGCCCTCCATCGGCTGGTATGCGATGCGGTTGGCCGCCGTTCTGGTACCGATCTTGAGGGGCTTTGTCAAAACGGCCGCGTCTTTGGACACAGGGAGTTCGATGCCTGCGTCTTCCATTTGCGCTTTCAGCGATTCTTCGTTTCGGATCAAAGAATAGGTCATTTGAACCTCCGAAAAGAGTGATTATTTCGTATATCATTATACTCTTTACACTCGGATGATGTCAACAAAATAGGGGCGTGAAAGGCACCGGAACGGCAGAAATTATGTTCTCGACGAAGGTATTTTGCCTTGCGGTCATTGAAATAAACAATATTAAATGATAAAATATGTGTAACCTTGATACCATCTATCGGGGCGATTGGAGTTTTATTCATGAGAAGTATTTTACTGACACAGAATGCACCGACTGCTTATGCCGTCTATTCGGCCCGGACACTGACCGAGCTCGCCGAACTGTTCGGTCTCGAAACGGATCATGTCTATTCAAAAAACGAGATCCTGGAGGATCCTTCGAAATTTGAGGACGTCACCTATGTCTTTTCGACCTGGGGCATGCCTTCCTTCACAAAGGAAGAGGTCGGTTTCTTTAAATCGCTGAAGGCTGTTTTCTATGCGGCCGGTTCGGTGCAGGGCTTTGCCCGTCCGTTCCTGGAGAGCGGGATCCGGGTGTTCAGCGCATGGGCGGCGAACGGTGTCCCGGTTGCCGAAGTCACGGTGGCCGAGATCATACTCGCCAACAAAGGCTATCACAGAGCGGCTCTTTTGTGCTCCTCAAAAGCGGAGAACCGCGGAGAGAGCATCCGGTTCGTGCGGATCACGAGGGGCAATTACGGAGCCCGCGTCGGCGTCATCGGAGCGGGCATGATCGGCTCCATGGTCTGCAACATGCTGAAGAATTACAACCTGGAAGTGGTCGTTTTCGATCCTTTCTGTTCGGAAAAGAAAGCCGAATCACTGGGCGTCAAACTGGTCTCTTTGGAAGAACTGTTCGAGACCAGCGAGGTTATCACCAATCATCTGGCCAACAATGCCCAGACGAAAGGCATGCTCAACTACAACCTGTTTTCCAGAATGAAGGACCATGCCACGTTCATCAATACGGGAAGAGGCGCACAGGTCGTCGAGGCGGATTTAGTCCGGGCTCTGACCGAAAAACCGGACAGAACGGCTATCCTGGACGTGACGGATCCCGAACCGGCACCGGAAGGGTCGCCTTTTTACGGGATGGATAACGTGATCCTGACCCCGCATCTGGCCGGAAGCCAGAATGACGAATGGCACAGAATGTCCGAATACATGGCTGATGAGGCGAAGAGACTGACGTCGGGCGAGCCGACGCGCTACGGCGTGAGCATCGAAATGCTGGCCACGATGGCTTGACTTTTTTAGATAGTGGAAGGAGAGATCTTTTGGAACAGCTGCGTGCGGTCGTGGATCGAATCACATACCAAAACGCCGAAAACGGCTATACCGTCATCAAATGCAGGGTCAAGAATTTTTCTGAGCCTGTCACTTGCGTCGGTTATTTGGCCGAAGTGTTCGTAGGATCTGTCCTGAATCTGGAAGGCGAGTGGAAAAACGAGCCCAAATACGGCAGGCAGTTCGTGATCTCCAAGTACGAAGAAACGCTGCCAGCCACGGTATACGGCATCGAGAAATATCTCGGTTCCGGCCTGGTCAAGGGAATCGGACCGAAATTTGCGCAGCGCATCGTGAGAGTGTTCGGCGCCGATACGATCCGGATCATCGAGGAAGAACCCGAGAGGCTGTCCGAAGTTCCCGGACTCGGGGAAGCCAGGGTGGCCACACTGATCCACAGCTGGGAAGAGCAGAAAGAAGTCAAAAACATCATGCTCTTTCTGCAGGATCACGACGTGAGCACGTCGCATGCTTCCAAAATCTACAAACAGTACGGTGCGGACAGTATTCAGGTCGTGACCGAGAATCCGTTCCGTCTGGCTGACGATATCTGGGGGATCGGTTTCCGGACCGCTGATACGATCGCCCAAAAAATGGGTTTCGAGAAAGACCGGTACGAACGGCTGCGCTCCGGATTGGTCTACACGCTCAACCAGCTCGCCGAAGAAGGTCACTGTTATGCCTTGCGGGAACAGTTGCTGACAGCGGGCGAGGCTTTGTTGGAAGTCCCCCGGGACAAACTTGAAGAAGCACTAGACCGGATGATCTCCGGGGAAGTGCTGACGACCGAACCGATCCCGGCAGATCCTTCCCAATATGCGATCTATCTGGCCCCGTTCTACCATTGCGAAGTCGGCGTAGCTCAGCGCCTCAGAGCGATTTTCAAGGCCAAAAGCCGGATCGACGTCCCTTTGGATGAGATCGAGAACAGGATCGAACTTCGGACGGCCATGCATTACGACCCCGTCCAGATGGAGGCGATCTGCATGGCGGTCTCCCATAAAGTGTTTATCCTGACAGGCGGTCCGGGTACGGGCAAGACCACGACCACGCTGGGCATCATCACGGCCTACCGGGACGCGGGCGCCAAGATTTTGCTGGCGGCCCCAACGGGACGCGCGGCCAAAAGGCTGTCCGAGGCGACCCGGATGGAGGCCAAAACCGTACACAGGCTGCTGGAAGTAGTCCCGCCCAACGACTATAAAAGGAATGCGGATTACCCGCTGGAAGGCGACGTATTGATCATCGACGAATGCTCGATGCTCGACTTGATGCTGACCTATCATCTGCTCAAAGCGGTCCCGGACAGCATGACCGTCATTTTCGTGGGCGACGTGGATCAGCTGCCGTCCGTCGGAGCAGGGAATATCCTGCGGGATCTGATCGACTCCGGATGCTTTCCCGTGACCCGGTTGCAAAAGATTTTCAGACAGGCTCAGCAGAGCCGGATCATCACGAACGCTCACCTGATCAATCAGGGGGAGATGCCCGACCTGAAGAACAGCGGGAGCCAGGACTTTTTCTTCGTCAACCAAAGCGATCCCGATCAGGCTGCGGAGCGGATCCTGGAGCTGGTCTCATCCAAACTGCCCGCTTATTTCCACGTCGAACCCCGGGACATTCAGGTCCTGACACCCATGCAGAGGGGCTCTGTCGGAGCCGCCTCGCTCAACGAAAGGCTTCAGCAGACGCTGAACCCGAACGGACCTTCGCTGTCCAGAGCCGGCCGAATTTTCCGGGTCGGCGACAGGGTCATGCAGATCCGGAACAATTACGATAAAGATATCTACAACGGCGACATAGGCATCGTTGCGTCTGTCAACGAAGAAGAACGGTCTCTGACTGTCATTTTCGACGATCAAAGGGTTCCATATGAGCTCTCCGAACTGGAGGAACTCGTCCTGGCTTACGCCGTCACGATCCATAAATCCCAGGGTTCGGAATATCCGATCGCGGTCGTCCCTTGTCTGATGACCCATTACGTGATGCTGCAAAGAAATTTGCTCTATACCGCCGTGAGCCGGGCCAAAAAGGGTCTGGTCCTCGTCGGAGACCTGAAATCGATCGGCTATGCGGTCCGCAACGTGACCGTGACCAACCGGAACAGTTTGCTGAAAGAACGGCTCAAAGCCTGCCTGACAGATCCAAACGTGATCGTTAGGCCATCAGATCCGGTTCTTCCGGACACCAGACAGGCTCTGTCCGAACCCGACCTTGCGAAAACCCCAAAAGACATTTTCGATCGGTTGGCGCAGTCTTCCTTCCGCGCCAGATTCCATCTGGGTGAGCAGGAGAAGAATTATGTCAGGGAAAAGGGCCTTGAGACGATCCGACGCCATGCCAAAGACCTGATCTCCAAGCGGCTGGCACCTGCTCAGATCCCGAATGACGGGGCGCAGACGCCTACGCGCGGTCATCCCGTCTTCATCGCTCAGCATGCCACGGCGACTTGCTGCCGCAGCTGTCTGCAGAAATGGTACGGCATCCCCAAGGGACGCGCTTTGACAGAAGAGGAACAGACCATGGTCACGGACGTGATCATGCAGTGGATCTCCAAAGAATGGCTTTGAAAAAAGAAAAAAGTGAGAAAAAAATGAGGAGGAGCGGATATTTTTCCGCGCACTTACTATGAAGAAAATATGGCTGATCACAGTGCTGCTGCTTGCCATGACGCTTGCACTCGTCATGACCGCTTGCGGCAACGTCTCATCGGATACGGAGACGAAGGACAACCCCGGACAGGATTCGGAAACGGTCGATCCCGGATCTGACACGGAGACGGATCCCGTTATCCGCTCGGGTGAATGGTTCAACGAAGACGGCAGTTTCAAGTACGCCCTGATGCGGTCGGATTATGCTTCCACAAAACTGGGCACGGCTTCAGCGCAGCTTTTGATCGCGCTGGCTGACGCATTCAAACTGGATCGGAAAGACATCTCGATCAGGACCGATTACGTTCCCCGCGGCGAAGCAGTCCCGCAGGACCAATATGAGATCCTGATCGGCGAGACAAACAGAGATGCAGACGATGCGTACAAAGCCGCGCTCAATGAAGGCGGCGTCATCATCGTCGGCGAAGGCACCAAGATCATGATTCTCGGTTATGACGAAAATTCGACGATTAACGGCGTCAACTGGTTCATCACGCAATACCTGAATCCGAGCATCGGTTCGGACGGAGTCGCGACATGTCCCGTTCCGAAGGGCGTGCTCTATCAGGTCGAACCTGATTTCAGCGTTCATCTTGTCACGCCTGTCTATTCCACGAACGACCAGATCGTGGCAGATATTGATCTGTCCGGTCCGACTGGTGCTTATTATGGAATCGACAATACCGGCTACGCAGATTGCACGACCGCACTGCAGATGGCTCTGGACGCAGTTGCCAGTAAAGGCGGCGGAACAGTTTATCTGCCCGCAGGCCAATACAGGATCACGAAACAGATCCGCATCCCCGTCTACTGCACACTCGTGGGCGACTGGCAGGATCCCGATGTCGGGACCGATTACGGAACCGTTATTCTAGCGGACGTGACCGAAACGACGCCGAGTCTCTTCCTGATCGCCGGCTCTGCCGGTGTCAGAGGACTGACGATCTATTATCCCAACCAAAGTCTGAAAGACATCAAAAAATACGACTTCACGTTCTATACGAACGGTCAGGGCGCCAGCTACATGCTCGCTTCCGTCACCAACTGTACGGTCATCAACGGCTATCAGGGCATCGGTGCCTGCGTTTATGAGAGCAATGCACATGAGCAGTTCTCGATCGAAAACGTGAAGGGCACGTTCATCCGCACAGCCGCCGAGGTTTACAACCAGGCTGATGTCGGAACGTGGAAACGGGTGACGGTCAATACCAGTTACTGGGCAAAATGCCCGCTGAACAAGACCCCGATTACCGAGGCTGAAATCAAGTCGTATACCCGCAAGAACACGGTGGGCCTGATCCTTGGTGACCTGGAATGGACTGAATTTGCAGGTTTCTATGTCAATGACTGCAAATACGGCATTCAGATCGTCGACGGCAAGAGGATCCAGTTCGCCGGATCCATCTACGATGCGGTCGTTGCAGACTGCGACGTCGCATTGAGAATCGATAATATCGACTCCCGCTGGGGCATGACGATTACAAACAGCTCGCTCTCGGGCAGTTCCAAATCCATCGAGAACAGGGCCGCCGGCCTCGTTAAGATGTCCAACGTGACGCTGAACGGCGCCAAGTCAGGTAACATCAAGGATGAAGGCACCAACTCCATGGCTTCGTTCAAGATCGATTACACGAGGACCTACGTAAAACCTGCTGCGAACCTGACTGTGTTCGAAGGAACGAAGACGGACACAACGGATCAGTCCGGAGCCGTTCAAAGCGCTCTGGATGCACTGGCTGAAAAAGGCGGTATCCTGTATCTCCCTGCCGGAATATACCGGTTCGATAACCCCATCACAGTTCCTGCCGGAGTGGAACTGCGCGGTGCTTCCGCTTCGCCGAACCGTGACACGGGTTCATCCGACGGCGGTACGTTGCTCCTCGCTTTCTGTCAGGACGGTTCTTCCTTCGGCGAGTCCACACAGGCTTTCATTACGCTGAAAGAAGGCGCCGGTGTCAACGGCGTCCGGATCTGTTTCCCTGAAAACGGGCCTCTCGACGAGAATCTGAGTACATCCTATGCAGTTCGTGGTCAAGGCAAAAACGTCTATTGCGTGAACTGTGCAATCTATGCAGCGGCTTACGGTATCGATTTCTCCGGCTGCGACAACCACTACATCAAGAAACTGAGTTCGTGCTGCTACTACACAACGATGAAGGTCGGCGGCAACAACGGCGTGATCGAAGGGTGCCTGCAGAATGGTACGGTCCTGGTCCGCGCCAACAGCGGTCT
>CADBRS010000091.1 GCA_902797125.1 uncultured Ruminococcus sp. | reverse complement strand
TTCGGGGTCCGAACTGGATCTGGAAACCGGCGTGGCTGTCGCTCGGGGCAGATACAGGGAAGGTTCGCTCACCCGGACATATTTCGCTTCCGGACCGAAGGATGCTTTCGTGATCCGGCAGACGGCGGACCGCCCTTTTTCCTGCAGGATATACATTGAAGACAGGGACCATGCCGAGATCCGGTACAGACAGGGCTATATCGAATTGTCCGGTCAGATCCTGGACGAACCTTCCGCGTCCTGCGGCGAAGGTGGCCCCGGCATGCGCTTCGCCGTCCTGACCAAGATCCAAACTTCAGGGGGGACGATGAAGGCAGACAAATCCTGCATCGAATTGGAAAACGTAAATGATTTCTGTATCGTATTCCGGTCTAAAACGAATTATGATTTCGACCACCTCGACATTGACGAAAGCCTGGATCCCTTGACTTTTCTGAAGGATGTGGACACGTCCTGCGGTCCGGCCGATCCCGTGGCTTGGGAGACCGAGGCGGCGCAGGAATTTTCCGAACACTTTTCCAAGGCCTCCCTGACGATCGGTCCGAAAAGAGAGGAAATCCCGGCTCTTGATGAGCTGTTTCTCATGGATCCCGAGCGCAAAGGTTCGCCCGCATTATGCAATCTGCTTTTCGATTTCGGACGCTACTTGCTGATCTCCAGTTCGAGAAGACCCGGGACGCTACCGGCCAATTTGCAGGGGATCTGGGGCGAGGGCTATCAAATGCCCTGGAATGCGGATTTCCATACCAATATCAATCTGCAGATGAATTACTGGCCCGCGCACGTCACGGGACTTGCGGAAACGGCAAATCTTTTGAACGATTTTATCTGCCGCCTCGCGCAGGACGGCCGGGAGACAGCCCGGAAGACGTACGGAGTCGGTGCGGGTTGGACCGTGAACCATCTGACCGATCCTTTCGGCAAAACCTGCATCCATGACGGCGTCAGCTGGGGGACTTTCCCGATCGGAGGCGCCTGGCTCGCACTCCACTTGTATGAGCATTATCTCTACACATGCGATGCCGGATTTCTGAAAGAACGGGCCTATCCCGTCATGAAGTCCGCCTGCGATTTTTTGCTCGGATTCATGGTCGAGAAAGACGGATATCTCGTGACCTGTCCTTCCAGTTCTCCCGAAAACAAATATCTGTCCGGCGGACGGGCATACGGATTCACCTACGCTTCTACGATGGACATCGGTGTGACCAGAGAACTGTTTCAAGCGACCCTGGAAGCTTCGAAGATCCTGGATGACGGGGACTTCTCCATCCGGATCTCAGATGCATTGCAAAAATTGCCCCCGTACCGGATCAGCCGGAGATACGGAGGCACGCTGTGCGAGTGGATCGAAGACTATGAGGAGACTGAGCCCGGACACAGGCACGTGTCTCACCTGTTCGCGCTGCACCCGGGTTCTCAATTCACGTCTGAGACACCGGACTATCTGGAAGCCGCACGGAAGACGCTGGAGAGAAGACTTATCAACGGTGGCGCGCACACCGGTTGGTCCAAAGCCTGGACGGCAATGTTCTATGCCAGGCTGGGAGACGGGGAATCGTTCGAAAAGCACATTTCCGAGATGGCAGGCCATTGTTTTGAAGAAAATCTTTTCGACATGCACCCGCCTTTCCAGATCGACGGCAATTTCGGTTTTACGGCTGCCGTGGCGGAAGCTTTGATCCAAAGTCATGAAAAGAGGGAAGGCATTCGGGTCGTGTCGCTCCTCCCGGCCTGCCCTCGGGAATGGGATGAAGGGAGCGTTCGCGGATTCCGGACACGGTCCGGATTGATGGTTGATTTCGCCTGGAAAGATCATGTTCTGGTCTCACTCAGCGTGCGATCGATCGCGAACGTGACGGTTTATATCCGGGGCCCCGGGCTCGAGACCTCGCTCCGGACTTTCAAAAAAGGCGAGGCCAAAAAGATTATATGAGAAAAAAGGATTGCTCTTTTCGGGGAACAATCCTTTTTCATAACTTTTTTTCAGTACGGTGCTGCTCCGGTGCGGATCAGCTGATAGGTGCGGTTTTTGAGGATCAGGACCAGTTGCTCGTTCGATGTGATCTTTTCCTCCGTGAGGATGCCTCCGTCCACATGGTTTTCCGCATCGTGAAAATCCGAACCCGAGGTGGGTATCAGACTAAAGCGTTCGGCCCAGACGGCGGCCATGTCGTTCCGGGAAGACTGGCCGGTCAAGCCGTTGTAGATCTCGATCCCGTCCAGAAGCGTCGGCTCCACGATCCGCATGAAATTGCGGAAAGGATGCGCCTGAATGAGTAAGATGCCGTTTGCTCGGCACAGAAGTGACAGCTTTTTGATCGAAATATCCAGCAGATCCGGATGCAAGAGCAGGAAAGATTCGGTCACCCCGTAGAGCAGGTAGTCATTGTCGTCCGTGTTCAGCCTCAACTCGCAGCCGGGAAGTATGATCAGTCTGCCTTGTGCCTCCTGGGTCAGCCTTGTGAAACCGGACATGAAATGGCGAACCTTTTCTTCCCAGGAGGGGAACCGGTCTCCGAAAGTGAAGCGGCTGAAATGGTTGGTCAGGACCAGCGTGCTGTAGCCTTCTTTCACATATCTTGAGACGATATATGTGACCGGAGCATTTGCGCATGTCGACACATCCGACGTATGAAGATGTAATTCAGTTTTGTACATGTCGACCTCCGCAAAATCATCCATTTCAGTATACCACCTTTTCCCAGGCTTGACAATAGTAATTCCGAGAAATGAAGCCTTTTCACATGCAGAATCTTTTTGCCATTTTTTTCGAACTGGAAGTGAACGGGGAAACGAGTTTTGTGAAAGTTAATGAGTTTTGTGAATGAGTTAATGAGTATGGTAAACCAGTTGCTGAGGATACGTGAACCGCATCTTCCTATGCCAGAAACTGCGAACGCAATTCGAAATATGTGTAGATATCGACAACTTCCAGATCCACTTCAGGATGTCTTTCCCGATACAGATCGATGACGTCTGAGATGTAGGAAGGTGTACACCAGACGCAGCGCGTCAGGAGAAAGTTGGCCACGCCCGGTTTCTTTTTGCCCAGAGCCGCATTGAGGATATTGTATCCTTCCTCGACCGTCGACTCTCTGGAGATGCCGCCGTTGTTCAGCACATCATAGACGAGTGAACCGTCATAGAGATATGGAGCCCCCTGATGTCCGCCCTGTCCGTGGAAATCGATGACGATGGAAGCCACGCCGTCCGGTGCAAATTGGGAAAATGCGTCCAGCGACACATTGTCCAACTGATCCCAGTCCAGAACCATGGGCGCGATCGAGAGATCCATCTGCTCGAAATAGTCCTTGTTGTGCTGGATCATGGTATCCCAGAATTCATCCGGCACACGGCTCGGATTGAAATAACCCGCGGCAGATGCGTCTGACGTGAAGATGTCGTTCTCGGTTGCCGTTTCGTAGTAGTATGAAATGATGTCCGGATAGGTGTCAAGCAGGGTGGGATTGATGCCCCAGGCCAGGGGGATCGTGCCGCGCTTTGGATCTTTCCAGTAGTTTCTGAGGAATTCATAGAGCGGATAGGATGAATCGTAGTCTGCCATGAAGATGCACAGATAGGTCTTATTGTCATCCACCTCGACATGGGAAGTGTCCGGACGGTTGTTTTTTAGAGTGCCGTATTCGTATTGTGAATGCAGGCTCTGGTTCCAGCACCATTCCGTGGCAGTATTCTGGTAGCCGCCGTAAGCGGAGATCAGGTAGACTGTTTCCCACTCCGTCGGGACCGTTTCGTGTTTGGAGGTGGTATTTGCTCCGATGTGACTGTACTTGGTGAAGTTGAAGAAGCCGCAGACCTCATAAGTTTTTTTCTGCTTCAGCAGATCGTATTGAGTCGAGAGCATGCTGATGAAGGAATTGTAGTCTGCGCCTATGGGCTGATCCGGTTCATCGTAAGGGGCCTCGTCCGACCAGGGAGACAGATCGAAAACGAACGAGCGGTTGTAAACGGCCCAGTCACGGACGGAAACATAGGAGGTAACGCCCCCGTTCCGTTCGGTCGCCGAGTCTGTATAGTAGCAGATGAAATCTTCGGAGCAGAGACCTTTTTTCAGATAATTCTCGATGGCCCACGCGTAGCAGTCGTTCTTTTTGCTGCCCGTGACAGAACCGTCGAACATGCCGCGCAGGTCCGTGACGGGCAGACTGCCTACGACGTCAATGTAACGATCATATAAAGTGTCCGACATGACGATGCCGTCTTCAACACCCGCGATCGTGGTCGCCACGTTGACGGACGCAGGAACGGCCGTATCCCAGATGATGACTTTTTTCAGATAGGGAAGACCGATCTTCAAAAACTCATCAAATGTCTTGACTTCTTCAAAATTCTGATTTGACAGCCAGCGGCCTTCGGAGGTCATGATGTCGAACCATTCCTCGGCCTGAGCGCCCATGATGTAAACTTTGCTGTCCGATTCCCGGTTCATGATGCCCTGGATGCAGACTTCGGCGAGCACGGTGTCGTAGAGCGTCGCGCCCGTGACTTGGGGAAGAGCGAGTTTGTATGACACGGCATAAGACTCCTTCAGATTGATATTTTTCGGAACGGAAACAGTCTCTGTCCAAGTGCTCCCGTAAATTTCCAGAAACAGCTGCCAGGCTTTCAGAGTGCCCAGTTTGGTCTTGCCCAGAATGACCAGTTTATCCCCGACAAACCGGACGGTATATTCGTGATCGCTCAGGGTCTCGTAAACTTCTGTGCTTTCCTTCCGGTTGGTCTGACCGACCAGGATCTCCAGTTCGGTCTCCTTTTCATAATCCGTCTTGATGCTCAGCTGGGATGAAGGGATCCTTTTTTTGAATTCGGCCAGCAGGTCAACGGCGGCTTTGATATCGTCTGATCCGGAATCCGAGAAATCCGAACGGATCACGATATAGTCCGTTTTTCCGTCCGCCCCGACCAGCGTGATTTTTTCGCCTTCTGTTTCTGTCTCAACGGAGCCGGAGGACTTGTCGGTTTCGGTTTGGCCAGGAGTATCCGTGGAGTTCCCGCATCCGGCCAGTGCCAGCGGCAGAAGCATGGACAGGATACAAATGAAAATCAAAGTGTTCTTTAGGATTTTTGACATGATAGAATCGCACAGAACGGGGAACCGGGGATGCGCCCGTTGCTGTGTCCTTTCTGGTTTGGCATCCGAGGTCATTCTACCACAAATCCGAATGAAATGCCACTTTTCCGAAAGTTTGCTCAAAAAAGTGCTTCCGGATAGGTAAAAAGAGCAGGATTTTATTGACTTTATCTTGAGTTTTCAAGTATAATGGGACTGACAAAAATGTCTGTCTTACAGACGGATCAAGAAAGGATCTGAATATGGATCAGAAAAAAGTTTGCGTCGTGACGGGAGCCGGCGGCGTACTGTGTTCCGCTTTTGCCAAAGAGATGGCCAAGCAGGGCTATGCAGTCGCACTGCTGGACCTGAACGAAGAAGCTGCCAAGAAATATGAAGCCGAGATCAACGCGTCCGGCGGAACCGCAAAGGCTTATGCCTGCAATGTGCTCGAACTGGATGTCATCCGCTCGGTCCATGAGTCTGTTCTGAAGGACCTGGGGCCCTGCACGGTGCTCATCAACGGTGCCGGCGGAAACAACCCGAAAGCCACGACGGCGCATGAGTATTACGAGCAGGGAGACGAAGACAGGGATGATATCCTGACTTTCTTCAACATCCCGAAAGACAGTTTCAATTTTGTTTTCAATCTGAATATTATGGGTATTCTTCTCCCGTCCCAGGTCTTCTCCAAAGACATGCTGGGCAGGGAAGGCTGCTCGATCATCAATATTTCCTCGATGAACGCTTATACGCCTCTGACGAAGATCCCGGCCTATTCCTCCGCGAAGGCCGCCGTATCCAATTTCACACAGTGGCTCGCCGTCCATTTTGCCAAAACGGGCATCCGCGTCAATGCGATTGCTCCGGGCTTCTTCTCCACGGCTCAGAACAAAGCCCTTTTGTGGAATCCGGACGGATCTCCCACGGCACGTACCGGAAAGATCCTGGCCGCGACCCCGATGGGCCGGTTCGGAGAACCGGAAGAACTTTTGGGCGCTCTCACATTCCTCACTGACCCCGAGAAGGCTTCTTTCGTGACCGGTGTCGTCATCCCCGTAGACGGCGGTTTCTCCGCTTATTCCGGAGTCTGATCTATGGGACGCTTTCAACTCAGCGCTTTCGCGGACGAAGCTGCCGTTTCACTGGACGGACAGATCGAGGCGATGCGAAAAAACAGGATCTCACTGCTTGAACTCCGGGGCGTGGACGGGATCAACTGCGCGGATCTCAATCTTTCTCAGACTGCGCAGATTCTCAAAAAGCTGAAGGACGCAGGCATTTCCGTCTGGTCCTTGGGATCTCCGATCGGGAAAGTCTCGATCCGGTCTCCCAAACAGGCTGAAGAGGACCGGTTCAAAAAAGTCCTTGACAATGCCGTCTCCCTGGAAGCACGCTGCATCCGGCTGTTCAGTTTCTTTGAAACGAAAGGGGATCCGGTCTACCGCGACGAAGTACTCGAAAGACTGCAGAGGTTTGCGGATATCGCTTCGGGCAGCGGCGTGGTTTTGTGCCATGAAAATGAAAAAGGCATCTACGGAGATTGCGAGGAACGCTGTGCGGAGATCCACCGCGCGATCCCTTCTGTCCGGGCCGTTTTCGATCCCGCCAACTTCATCCAGTGCGACAGGGACGTGATGAAGGCCTATGCCCTTCTGAAAGAATTTATTTATTACGGCCATATCAAGGATGCCAGAAAAGACGGGACCGTCGTTCCGGCTGGCGAAGGCGAAGGCCATATCGGCACATACGTTCCGGACCTTTTGAAGGGCGGCGATCTGGTGTTGACGCTCGAACCGCATCTGCAGGATTTCGTGGGTCTTGCCGGACTGGAGACGCCCGGAGAAACGTCCGTCATCGACAATGCCCGTTTCAAATCCAACGACGAATCATTCGAATATGCCGTCCGTGCTTTGAGAGAACTTCTCTCGAAAGCGGGACAGGAAGAGATATTATAAAGGAGGCACGCGTTTTTTCAACGCTTGAAAAATCATATGGTTTTAGGTGCTCAACTGTACACGGTCAGAGACTTCTGCAAGACAAAGGAGGATCTCTCCGAAACACTGAAGAAAGTGGCTGATATCGGCTATACGTCCGTTCAGTTGTCCGGCGTTTGCGGATATGAAGCTGAATGGATGAAGGAAGAACTGAAAAAAGACGGTCTGACTGCAGACCTGACCCATTTCAGCTATGACAGGATCGTCAAAGAAACCGAGGAGACCATCCGTTTCCACAAGACTTTCGGCTGCAACTATATCGGGATCGGCGGCAATCCGAAGTTCAATTTCGAATACAGCGGTATGAAGACGTTCATCGAGGAAGTGAGACCTGCCGTCAAAAAGATCGCCCAGGCCGGAATGAAGTTCATGTATCATAACCACCACATGGAATTCGGCCGTTTCCCGGAAGCAGGCGGCAAAAACACCATCGAGTTGCTCTGCGACGCATTCGGTCCGGACGAACTCGGCTTCACACTGGACTGCTATTGGGTCGTCGAGGCCGGAGCGGATCCTGTCCAGCTGTTCAAACAGCTCAAAGGCAGACTGGACTGCGTTCATTTCAAAGACAAGACGTTTTCTCTCGAGGCGAAAGGGACTCGCATGGCACCCGTCGGAAAAGGAAACATCAATCATCCCGCACTGGTCGAAGCGGCTCAAGAAGCCGGTACGAAATATGTATTCGTCGAGCAGGATTCCTGCTATGAGGAAGATCCGTTCGACTGTCTCAAACAGAGTTACGAATATCTGAAGTCTCTGGGACTGAAATGAGGAGGAGAAAAAATGGCTAACAAAAAAGTCAGAATCGGTATCATCGGTTGCGGTAACATGGGTTCCGCACATTTCAATAACATCTTGGCGAACAAATGCCCTGAGATCGAAGTGACCGCGATCGCGGACATCAATCCCAAGCGGCTGGAGTGGGCTGAAAAAGCAGCCAACGACGCCAAGGTCAAATATCCGGAAAGAGCGGACGAGATCTTAGTCCCAACCATGTTCTCGGATGCGTCCGAGATGATCAAATCCGGACTGATCGACGCTGTCATCGTGTCCGTCCCTCACTACAGCCATCCGACCTACGTCATGGAGGCGATGGAGAACGGTCTGCATGCTATGTGCGAAAAACCCGCCGGCGTCTACACGCTCCAGGTCCGTGAAATGATGGCATGCGCGGACAGACATCCGGATCTGAAATTCGGTATGATGTTCAATCAGCGCACGACCCCCGTTTACAGAAAAATGAAAGAGATCATCGAAAGCGGCGAGCTCGGCGCGATCCGCAGGACGAGCTGGATGGTCACCGGCTGGTACCGTCCGCAGGCTTACTATGATTCCGGCGCATGGCGTGCAACCTGGTCGGGCGAAGGCGGCGGCGTTCTGCTCAATCAGTGCCCGCACAATCTGGACTTGTGGCAGTGGATCTGCGGCATGCCCGTGCTGGTCGATGCCAAACTGCATTACGGCAAATGGCACGATATCGAAGTCGAAGACGACGTGACGACTTATGTCGAATACGCCAACGGCGCGACGGGTACGTTCATCACTTCGACCGGCGATGCTCCCGGCACGAACCGTTTCGAGATCGTCTGCGACGGCGGCACGCTCTTTTGCGACGGCGGCAGCCTGTATCTGACCAAACTCGAAATGCCCGAGCCTGAATTCAGCCGCACCAACACGGTCGCATTCGCTCAGCCCAAGAACGAGCGGATCAAGGTCGAGTGCACGGGTGAGAACAACCAGCACGTCGGCGTGCTGAACGCTTTCGCCGCGGCTATCCTCAGAGGCGAGCCGATGCTGGCGGACGGAAGAGAAGGCATCAACGGACTGACGATCTCCAATGCCATGCATCTGTCTTCATGGCTGGGTCACGCCGTGGAGATCCCGTTCGACGAGGAACTGTTCAAAGAAGAACTCTTCAAACGTGTAAAAACATCCCGCAGAAAGGAAGCGGTCGAGGCCGTTTTCTCAGATACGACGGGATCTTACAACGTGGTAAAATAACAATGGGAAAAACGAAACTTTTGATTAGCACCATCACCGTGTGGCTTCTGATCAGTCTTTCGCTTCTTTTCACAGCTTGCGGCCGGACTGATGATCCGGCCGTTTCTGACAGTGAGACCGAAAGCAAAGCTGCAGAATCAGAAACGGAAAAAAATTACGGAAACGATCCGGTGGATTATCAGGGCTATACCGTGGTCCGTTCGGACGACTCGCCTCAGTTTTTGACGCTACTGGCCGTCAAGTTGAGACAGCAGTTCACCGAGCGGGGCGTGGAGGTCGGGATCGCAACGGATTATGATGAAAATCCGGATGCGGATGCGATTTCGAAAAAGAACGAGATCCTGGTCGGAGAGACCAACCGTCCGGAAAGCGCCGAAGCCAGGCAAAAGCTTGCCGAAGAAGGCAAAGAATACGGATGTTACAGGATCGGTAACAAATTGTGCCTGATCGGGACCGATGGTTACGGTTCCGCCAGCGCGGGGTATGAGTTTATGGAGAAGATGTTCGGCTACGTCCGGGAAGAAGCAGAGAGGTTTATCCTGCTCACAGATTATATGACGGATGCGATGGCAGAAGACCAGACGCAGGCCTTCAAAAAAGCGATTTCTGCCGCCCAAAAATCGGGAACACCAATCTTCGTTCCCGTCGGAGAATATAACATTTCCGAATCCCTGACACTGAATTCGATCGGCATGGTCGGAGAGATCAAGGAAGGTAATGTGCCTTTGATCAAACACATCAAGTCGGACGGCCCGCTTTTCAAACTGGAATCCGGTGCCATGATATCCAATCTGTTTATCCGCTCCTCTTATGTTCCGTCTTCCGGGACGGGAGACGCGGAGATCACGATGCGAGGCTCCGGGTGTCAGGTCAAAAACGTCTCGATCAAAGAGCCTTATATCGGTATTCTGGCCGGGTCTTTGACGGATGCAAACGTCAATCCGGGCAGACTGTATATCCATGGCGTCAACGTATTGTCTCCCGCATATGCAGGGATCTATGTCAACG